>NZ_FOHT01000011.1:0-133632 GCF_900111425.1 Draconibacterium orientale
GCAGGAGTTGACAAACCGCAAACATTGTGACCGCCCGAACAGGCTTTTGTACGGGCTCTTATGAGCTTAACGCAGCCCCACCAAACAACAAAGCATAGTCAGCCCGCTTAAAAAGAGTGGGGCGTGAAAACCCACCATACCAATATTTTAAAGAACAAGTTCGCATACTAACGATAACCCCCAAACGCTGCACCATAACGTACATGGAACCCAACAAGTTGGGTTATATTTCTTTTAGTGGGTTGGGTTATATTGCCAATCTGGGTGTGTAACCCAACCTTTTTGCTAAAGTAGTTCATCTAATGGATTTTTATAGTTTTTAAAATTATGCTCCGAAACATGCGTGTAGCGTTGTGTGGTTTTAACGCTTTCGAGGCCTAACCAGGCTTGTATAAAGTGAATATCCACGCCTTGTTTCAAGTGGTTTGTCGCAAAGCTATAGTTAAACTTATATGCGTATACCCGTTTACTAGAAATCCTTCGGTTATTGTGAGTATAGTTTGAAGGCAATATTTGAAGCTTGTCAGTCACATCAGTAAAGTTTTGTTAAAAATAATTATACTGTTAATAGTATCAAACTTTTGTGCCAATTTTCTTCGATACTTGATTGTAAAACTGTCCATCCGTCCATTTCTATTAGGATTACGGATGGATGGACAAGGTTTAACTCACAAACCAATGATGCTTATTCAATTCAATAGCCTCATTTAGTCCACCAACAAAACTTTGACATCTAACATTCCTGTCAAGGAAATTATCAATATAGCTCATTTTATTGGCTCCTGTAAACAGGTTGTAAAGTTTCCAGAGGTTGATGTTCCCAAGATCATTTCTACAGAATGATTCATCAGAATAGTAATCCTTAACCACAAGATTCACCTGCCCATCAGAAAGTGGGAACTGAGGTAGTTCCTTCTTATTCTTGTAAGGCATATTTTGGTACATTCTAGCCCTGCCAATAATTTGTGCAAATTGCTGTTCTGTTATCATTGTCTGTGGAAGAGAGTTAAACTTCTCAATTTCCTTGTACACATTGAAATTCCCCATCAGGTTAAATGCAGCATTTGCCAGTTCTGCAACAGTTCTCACTTTTACATCTGTTTTAAAGCCATCTGTTGAAATACACAAGTTTGTGCATACACTGTTTTTAAAGCCAATAAAGAGTTTAAAACGTTCTTCAGACTTCTTGGAATATAAGTTCTCAAGGTTGTAGGCACGTACTCCTCCTATAGTGAGATTTAAGCTATTTTCAGCCACTCTATCATTGATTGATGGTATTTCAATAGCAAATGCCATGCGCTCAAAATACAGCGTTTTTTCGTGCTCTAAAAGCTCTTTAGCAGGTTTCCCTACAGCTGTTGGAATCCTGCCTTTGATAGGATGTGAAACTCTTACAGCAGGCTTTAAAATCTGTTCACCACCAAATATTTTTTCAGTAACTATTGATACTGTTTCAATAAATTCCTGATGGCTGATGGTGCTTTCGTTGTCTTTTGCAAATACCGGTATGGTGTGCTTGCTAGCAATATCTTCCAAACTCATTGGTTTGGTATTTGCAGCCATAAAATGTACATCACTTGTTTCCTGTGTTGATTCTTTTATAGGTTCAACATCTTCTACAATAGGATTGACCATTCGCTGATCTGTTTCATTAACTTTTTTCAATTCCATTTCCACTAATTTTTGATGTGCTTAAAGTTTGTTTTTCAATGTGTTCCTTTCGCTGAATAGCAAGCGGTTCAATTTGTGTTCTGAAATCTGGATATTGGCGAATGATGTCACGTAATTGATCGATGGAGGTAGCCTCATTAACCAATTTTATCACTTGCTCTACAGAAACACCGGCATTACACCATTTCAAAATCCGTTTACCGTAACCTGGCGTAATAACATTCTCCGGTTTATCCATGAATAACCCGGTTCTATCCTTTGTTGCTTTTGCATGATGTGAAATATCAAGATCAAATACCACCGTAAACTCGTAATCCATACCTTCTCTTGTTACTCCTTTTAACCCGACTTTTTCAGGCACCATCTTCCCATTCTTTTCTGTAAGGGTGTAATCCTGCTTACTTCTAATGGTGGCAATAATGTGACAAGATGATTCAAGCATTTTTTGTACAAAAGCATTGTGACGTGGTGTAATCTTAGACCAGTTTGTAAAACTGTTACCAGCCATTTTTCCATGTTGATCCAAAATACCACCATTTCCTTCCCATTCATGTGAAACGGAATCAATAATAATCACTTCCATACCTGCTTCTTCACAAGTTTCAACGGCAGTGATATACCTCTCAGGAGTAAATGGTTTTGAGAGTTGCAGAACATTAAATTCACCTAAGTGAGCATATAAATCTGCACTGTGATTTTCAGTGTCAATAACTGCAATTTTTGACCAGTCTGTTATACCAGATGCCATTAATAATGCAGAGGTCGATTTTCCAGAGCCAGAAGGTCCCTGTAAGGCAAGCTTTATTTTTGCTTCCCTACGTTGAGCTTTTCTAATTTCCATATTAAAAAATTTAAAGTGATAGATTTTATGAATGATTACTTTGTTGGAATTGAGGGTGCTATTCCATATATTTAAAATGCATTTGGGATTCATCCCATATTGTGTGTTTGGGGGTTAACATTTAGGAAGGAGACTATTGAGTCTCCTTCTTTTTTAGACAGGCACTATTCTTTTTACTCTTATTAACGGGTAATAAAGATAATTCAGGGGGAGCTAATGAGTTACCCCTTTTTCACTGTAAAGCATTGCAAAATAATCCTCTGAAAATTTAAGGTGACCTGGCACTATTAACTTAACAATTATTAAAAAGACGAATTTGGATTTATCTTAATAACATCGTAACTTACTGTATATCAAAACATAAAATTGCCAAGTTATGAAGATTAAAAAAGAAGACATTACTGTAACCATGGAAGCACCAGGTACAATTATGCGTGCAATGGAAGGATTGGGTGGATTCACTGTATCTTATCATGAGCTACCTGAAGGAACAGATTTTACTCCACTTTTAAAAGGTTTAGCTAATGATAGCTGTCATAGTCCACATTGGGGCTATCTTTTTGAAGGGGCTATACGTGCCATTTATGATGATGGGAAAGAAGAACTCATTGAGGCTGGTGATGCTTTCTATATGCCCCCAGGACATACAGCTATTGTTGAAAAAGATGCAAAGCTATTTGATTTTAGCCCTACCAAGGAACTGAATGAAGTATTTGAAAATATAAATAAACGCATCGCTGAACTTAGCTAGATTCTGCGAATTCAGTGATCTAAGCATAGAAAATATAAGCCTCCATTTCATTTTTTCAGTGGATTTTAATTTCTCATGCATCACGGGAAATATCTTCTCAAAAAAACCTTTAAAAATACAGCAGAAAACCTGTATAAGTTATTTGTATAGATTGCAATTTCTTAAAACAAAAAAGAGAGCAATTCAGCCCTCCTTTTCATTCGCCAATTTTTTCAGTGATTCTTTATTCTTTCATCACATCTACAGGGAAAAAATCTTCTCAAAAAATAAGCATAAAAAATTCAACATAAAAACCTGTTTTATAGATGTATGATTGCGCAATATTGTCCTGTATATGCAATGATCTTTATATACATGAAAACGAAAAGACCAACATTTCTGCCAGTCCTTTCAGTTCCTAGTCAAGTGAAGGCACTGCCTGATTGTTAACATGGCTGGCCATTGTTACTTCAGGATCACCTTCGAAAATAGCTTCTTCAAGCGTTGCACCTTCTGGTAAATAAACCCAGCGATGTGCTAAGTTCAACACTTCACCAGTTTCACGGTTGGTCCACTCGTAAGGCTCACATTGTTTCTTTACAACTGATCCCGGTACCTCTTCACCAATCAATGCTTTGGCTGTACTTTCATCAAATGTACTTGGAATGCTACACTGTTTCACCGTTGCGTAATAGTTACCGGTGTTTTGTGATTTAACCAACGATAAACCACCTTGAAGGATGAGAACAAAAAATTCTGAACCATCCTTTTTCCTTTGCCTTTTGGCATAATCAATTACTGTTACCATAATTTTAAATTTTGAATTAATAATGATTTCAGCAAACCGGGGGTGACCCGATTGCTTGGTTTAGAGGTGGGGTGATGGTTGGAAGTACCTTTACCTCTCGTACACAAAGAGAATTTTCAAGAAGGAAATTTTAGCTCTGTGGAAGGGCATCAATTGATTACAATTTTTAGTTATTTGCTTATGGAATGTGCAGGTAGAAATAACTTTTTTAGTTGTGATCCGGCAGAAAAATAACCTGAAAAGTTATTTCAGAATCAATGGTTAATCTAAAAAGTTATTAAGTTGGAATTTTTGAGAATCAGATGAGCTGTATGGTTATTGCTATAAGTAATAATTGAATCTGACGAAAATTTATAATCAAGAAATTGCTATATTGTAGGGAAGGAACATAGGGCTATACACATACAAACAAAATTAATCCCAATACTCAAGCCCAAATTTCGCATTAAGCTTTGTAAAACTCTTTATTTCCTCTTTCATTACATTCTTTACGTATTTTTCATCACCTACAGTTGTTGCCACGCTGTCGTGTATTGTAAATATGGGGAGATTAGGCTTTTCAGATGCTATTCGTGAGACTACTTTCCGTAGAATAACTTCGCTTTCGATTCTTTGCAATATATGGGCAAGGGCAGTATGATTTTTCCGCTTAATCAGCTTGAATATTTGATAAACATCAGGGAATGATTCAGCAAATTTTTTTTTGTCCTTAGCACTAGGTTGCCCCAATACATAATTGCTTGAAAAGAGAACTTTGAAAAACATCATTTTAACTTTCTTCTTTTCAAATGCTTGATTAGGGAATAAAAGGTCACTCATCTGGTTGTAAAATTGTCCTGAGTTAACCATAGACACATATTTACCAATATCCTCATTATTAAGTTTTTGCAGCATTTTTACTACCATAATGGTAAAGGATGGTGAATTAGAGGAGGGAGAAATTAATTTGAAGGAGTGAGGAAAGTTAAAAATAGATGGTTCGCTTTCATTTTCATAAAAGTTTTTTGATAATAAGAGTTGGCTGAATAATGGTTGTGAATTTTTAATGTCCACATTTACCAGTCTTTGTCCATCAAACGTTATATAATGCCTAAGTTCCTTCTTAATGTTGGTAAGATTAGAATGAAACCTTCCAACATTATCATCTACGCTATAGTAGAAATCACCCTTTGCAAATTTTTCAATGGAATAAATTGCTTTATACCTTTTATTCCAATCACTAGGCCTTCCTTTTAATTTTCCACGGATTGGTCCACTTGGTTCTGGAAATACTTCTTCGATCTTCGCTTTAGCTCCTGTCTCATCGATTTGAAGCTTATCATTAAACCATTTGGTCAAATGTCCATAACCTTTTACCGTCTTATTGTTCTCTGCCACTAGGTCTTCTTGTTCCTTTCTTTTCTTCTTTTGCATTGGCCATGAGGTGATAGGAATTCTTTGAACACTGACTTTGTGTTCCTTATTACTGTTGATTCGGTAACCTTTAGATTTTTTACCGACAATATAGATCATGTCTGTACTTATTATTCCCCTCTTCAGCAGATAATCCAGATAGTCCTTATAATCATGTACGGCTTCCTGAAGCCTTTTTGCATTAAGGTTAATAAATCCTTCATTATTGTCCAGATCTTCCACATCCATACCTCTCGCGAGATAATCAAGGATGTAATAAAACTTATCAATCTTGTATTTGAATTCCGGAGGACGTTTTTTTAAAATGTCTTCTAAGTTGAGTGAACTAGGAATTTCCCAAAACAAATCGTTTTTCACAGATAAAGATGTAGTTTCTTCAAATGTAAGAAATGTTTAATTAAATTTTAATCAGCAGTCTGATCGTTAAAGAATGAAAATTATTTGTTAGTAGCAACTGCGAGAAAATAATCATCTGTCCGTACATAGGAACATTTTAGCTGTATGAATCAACTCAAATGTTTCACATATGTTTCACTTAAAAATAAAAAAGGATTAGATTTTCATCTAATCCCCTACTCTATTTGGTACTCCGGACGGGATTCGAACCCATGACCTACTGCTTAGAAGGCAGTTGCTCTATCCAACTGAGCTACCGGAGCGTACCATATGTTATTTTCTTTATTTCAATCTCAGGCAGTTGCTCTATCCAATACCGAAAATCTCTTTCGATTTTCGTGCATCCTCGAAAAACAATGAAATTACAAATTTCTGGTTTTTCGGGACTGAGCTACCGGAGCGTACCTTATGTTATTTTTCTTTATTTCAATCTCAGGCAGTTGCTCTATCCAATGCCGAAAATCTCTTTCGATTTTCGTGCATCCTCGAAAAACAATGAAATTACAAATTTCTGGTTTTTCGGGACTGAGCCACCGGAGCAGCCTTATTTTGCGCTGCAAAAGTATAAATCTAATCGCAAATAACAAATACCAACTCTGAAATAATTCAAATTACCCAATTTTTCAGAAATCGGTACTGTTATTTTATGCTGTTAAAGCAGATCAATTCCTGCAGCTTTACACTGTTCTATCATGGCATCGGGCCAAATGCTCGATTGAATTTCGCCAATGTGCGCTTTACGTAAAAAGTACATGCACAAACGCGATTGCCCTATACCACCACCAATAGTAAGCGGCAGTTCACCGTTCAGCAATTTTTTATGCCACAACATTTCTTTACGGTCTTCTGCATTGCGTATTTTAAGTTGCTCGAGCAATGCTGCTTTATCCACACGAATTCCCATCGACGAAATTTCGAAAGCCCTGTCTAACACATTATTCCAAAGTATAATATCGCCGTTCAATCCTTTAAAACCATTTACGGTTTCCGTATTCCAATCGTCGTAATCGGGTGCTCTTCCGTCATGAATCTCGCCGTTAGGCATTTCGCCACCAATACCTATAACGAAAATAGCTCCGTGTTTTTTGGCTTCTGTGGTTTCGCGCTCAAAAGGCGTTAAATTCGGATATTTTGCCGCCAACTCCTCGGTATGGATAAAAGTAATCTCTTCGGGCAATTCTGCTTTAATTACAGGAAAAGCTTCGCTTAGTAAAAACTCGGTTCGAACAAGGGCCGAATAAATTTTTCGCACGATAGCTTTTAAGAAATCAAGGTTTCGCTGTTCGCGCGAAATAACACGTTCCCAGTCCCACTGATCGACATACAGGGAGTGAATATTTGTCAGTTCTTCATCGGGGCGAATGGCGTTCATATCGGTATAAAGCCCGAATCCTTCTTCTATTCTCAGGTCGGCCAAAGCCATTCGTTTCCACTTGGCAAGCGACTGTACTATTTCTGCCTTTTCTTCATTCAGGTCTTTCATCGGAAACGACACCGGACGCTCGATACCGTTCAAATCGTCGTTTATTCCGGTTCCCTGCTTTACAAATAACGGCGCGGTTACCCTGCGCAAACGTAGTTCGGCAGCCAGGTTCTCCTGAAAAAAATCTTTAATTAATTTAATCGCCTGCTCGGTTTGTTGTACATTTAAAACCGACTGGTAGCCTTCTGGAATTGTAAGTTTCATCTTATAATTTTTTCGAAAAACCATGCATACAGCTCTTAATTTGTGTTTTTTGCACCGTTTCTCCTACACAATTTCTTGTGTTGTTAATACTTTTAAATCATTTTGTCTGTGAAAGCAAAAATATAAATCTGCTAACAATCTAAAAGCTTTTTTATCTTTAATCTTAAAATTCATAACATTTCAATCCAAAAAGCCGGAATAAAAATGTAAACATTATTTTTGCGCCTGAAAAAATGGCAAATTTCAGTAAAAATATTCCGCGCCTTTACCTCATAAAAATCTCGAAATGGTTTAATATGGTAATGCCCATAATGTTGCTTTTTTATAAAAGTAACGGACTGGGATCGTACGAATTATTTGTGCTAAAAGCCATTTACTCGGTTGCTGTGGTTATTATGGAAATCCCATCGGGGTGGATGGCCGATGTTTGGGGACGCAAAAAAACGCTTATTCTTGGAAGCATTTTAGGAAGCCTTGGTTTTCTGATTTACAGTTTTTCCTATGAATTTTGGGCTTTCGCTGCTGCCGAAATCGTACTGGGCATAGGGCTTTCGTTTATTTCGGGAGCCGATTCGGCCTTACTTTACGATAGCTTAAAAGCCGATAACAAAACGGATAAATACACACGCGAAGAGGGACGAATAACTTCTGCCGGAAATTTTGCCGAGGCCATAGCCGGCGTGGTGAGTGGCCTGTTGGTTTATTTTAGTTTGCGAACACCGTTCTATTTTCAGTTTGGAGTAGCAACGCTGGCAATTCCTGCGGCATTTACACTTATCGAGCCCAAAGTACATGCTGTGGAGCATGTGCATTCCATCAGGAAATTAATTAAGAATATCAAAAACTCGCTGGTTTCGAACACAAACCTTCGGGTTGCCATTTTGCTTTCGGCGCTTACCGGAACCGCCACCCTCACCTTTGCCTGGTTGGTTCAACCCTTTTTTGTGGCTATCGGTTTACCCGAAGAGTTATTCGGAATATTTTGGACAGCCCTTAATTTAAGCGTTGGCATTTCTTCGGTTTTTGCCTATAAAGTTGAATTATTTCTGGGAAAACGCCGGTCGGTTTTAGCTGTTATTGTTTTGCTGTCGCTGGGCTATTTCTTTGCAGGAATCTCCATCTCTTACTATGGATTTGTATTCCTGTTCCTCTTTTATCTGGTGCGTGGTTTGGCTACTCCTATCTTTAAGAATTACATTAACCTATACACCGACAGCGAGGTGCGGGCAACCATGCTTTCGGTCAGAAATTTTATTATTCGTATGGCTTTTGCCGGCATTGGGCCACTGCTGGGATGGATTACCGACAATGTGAGTTTAAATAAGGCATTTTTACTGGCAGGAATCATTTATATTGTTGCAGCAACAGCGGTTTCGCTACCGTGGTTACGAACAAAAAGATAAGAAAAATGAGCAAATCGGTACTGATATTCGATCTTGATAATACGATTTATCCGGTAAGTTCGATAGCTGAAAAGTTATTTGAAAAGCTTTTTGCTGTTATCGAAAAAAGTGGTGAATATGATGGAGACTTTGAAGCCGTGAAACTGGAAATACAACGCACACCATTTCAGAAAGTAGCCGGCGCATTTTCGTTTAGCGAGCAATTGCTGAAAGATTGTATGGAAGTACACATCAACCTGACTTACAAAGATCCGATGCAGTATTTCCCTGATTATGAATTGGTGCAAAAACTGCCACAAACAAAGTTTTTGGTTACTTCGGGTTTCAGCAAACTGCAACACAGCAAGATCGATAACCTCGGCATTCGCAACGATTTTGAAGAAATAGTAATTCTCGATCTGCAAGAAACTAACGACACGAAGAAGGATATTTTCAGACGGCTTCTTGATAAATACCAACTACCAAAAGAACAAGTTTTGATTGTTGGCGATGATATTAATTCAGAAATTCAGGCCGGAAAAGAACTTGGAATCGATACGGTCATTTATGATCGCCTGGAAAAATATACCGACTTAAATTTCGCTAACAAAATCGACAATTTTGCCGGGCTCACGAAGTTTCTTTAAAGCTCCAGTTTTAATCCGTCATAGGCCAGAAAAACATTTTCCGGCAGCTCTTTCATCACATCGTCGTGCTTTCCAAAAGCATGACTAATGTGCGTAAGATAGGTTTGTTCCGGTTTAATCCGATCAACAATTTCCAGCACTTCTGCCAGGTTAAAATGCGACAGGTGCTTTTCTTTTCGCAGGCAATTTATAATCAGAATTTTTGTTCCCTCCATCTTTGCCAACTCACTATCTTCTATAAAATTAGTATCGGTTATGTAGGTTAAATCGCCCACGCGGTAACCATAAACCGGCAATTTATGATGCCAGCAGCGAATTGGCACAAACTCAACGCCATCAATAGCGAACGGCTCATTGTCAACCTTTCGCAATTCCATCTTCGGGATACCCGGATATTTAAACGAAGCAAATACATAATTAAAAATGCGCTTGATCGCTTTTTGCACCCGCTCTTCCGCATAAATTTCCATGTGGTTTTTCTGCACCCAGTTGTACGACCGGATATCATCCAATCCAAAAATATGATCAACATGCTCGTGTGTCAACAAAATCGCCCGAAGCGTTTTTACCATTTCACGCAACATCTGCTGACGGAAATCAGGCCCCGCATCAATCACAAAATTCTTATCGTTTATCGTTAACAGTAGTGAGGATCGTAGCCGTTTATCTTTCGGGTTTGTTGAGGCACAAACGTCGCAGTCGCATGCAACAACCGGTACTCCCTGCGAAGTGCCCGTTCCGAGTAAAGTTGCTTTTATTTTTATTGAAGGATTTGCCATTTCGGGTAAAATTAACAAAAGCAGTTGTGAAATAACAAGAATCACTACTTTTGCAAAAATCTTTTAACGAATGGCAACACTTTATCTCGTACCGAATGTTCTGGCCGATGGCGACTGGCAAACCGTTTTACCTGCCCGGGTAGAACCGATTTTAAGCAATACCAAATATTTTATTGTAGAAAATATACGCACGGCACGGCGATTTATGAAACAGGTAAACCGCGAGATAAATATTGACGAGTGCACGTTTTACGAAATTAACAAACGTACCAATGCTGCTGATTTGCCGCGCTTTTTAATGCCGGTTAACGATGGACATGATGTGGCGGTACTTTCCGAAGCCGGCTGCCCGGGTGTTGCCGATCCTGGTGCCGATGTGGTAAAAATAGCCCATCAAAAAGGTATAAAAGTAGTACCGATTGTTGGGCCTTCGTCAATTCTTTTGGCGCTGATGGCCTCGGGAATGAACGGGCAGAATTTTGCTTTTAAAGGGTATTTGCCCGTAAAACCACAGGAGCGGATAAAAGAACTTCAAAACCTGGAAAAAACAATCAGAAACAAGCGGCAAACGCAGATTTTTATCGAAACACCATACCGCAACAATCAACTGGTAAGCGATATTTTAAAATCATGCTCGCCTTCCACCTTATTTTGTATTGCGGCCAATATTACCGGTGAAAATGAATTCATCCAAACCAAATCTGTTCAGGAGTGGAAAAAGGCCGGCGTACCTGATTTGCATAAACAACCAGTAATCTTCTTGCTGGGGTAAACTTCGGTTCGGGAATAGCGGTTTTTAACCGCCGGGACGGGAAATTTTCAACTTCCAAATAGTCGCGGCATCGGGATCGGAAGTTTGGAACTTCCACAAGAAAATCACGGTTATAAACCGCGAATCCCGGGATAGGAAGTTTATAACTTCCGTTCGAATTCCAGCGGTTGGAAACCGCTGTTCCCAATTTTTCTTTGTAATTTGCTTTATGCAAAAGAAAGAATTCTACAAACATATTCTGCCTCATTTTCAACAGCCTGGTCAGGCTTACTTCGTTACCTGGTGTTTAAAAGATGCTGTTCCTGTAAAAGCAGTGGCGAAATATTCGGAAAAGCTCGAATTACTAAAACATCAGATTGATTTTCATCGGGATCGGAAGTTTGGAACTTCCTGTAGAAAATCGCGGATACAAACCGCGAATCCCCAAAGCCGGGAACGGAGGTTTTTAGCTTCAGAATATCAGTGGTTGGAAACCGCTGGTTCATTGAAGGAACTCAAAAAAGAATATTATTCACTACGCCAAAAACACTTTAAGGCATTTGATAAATACCTTGATGTTCAGCAGAACGCAAAAATTGATTTATGTAAAAAACAAAATCTGGAAATAATGATGGAAGCCTTAAACTTCTGGCAGGGAAAAAGGCTGGAAAATGAAGCCTTTTGTATCATGTCTAATCATGTTCACTGGGTGTTCCAGTTGTTTGAAAAGGACGATAATGACAAGCCGGTTTATTTGCAGGATATTATGCATTCGGTAAAACGTTTTTCAGCGAATAGGATAAACAAAAACGAAAAAAGAACTGGGGCTTTATGGCAAAAAGAAAGTTTTGATACTACGATCAGGAATGAAAAACACATGTACAATGTTATTGAATACACTCTGAATAATCCGGTAAATGCAGGGCTGGTAAATAACAGAGAAGATTGGCCTGGAATAGGGATTAGAGGTTTTCAACCTCCGGTATAAACGCGGTTGTAAACCGCGAATCCCAGGGCCGGTATCGGGATTGGAAGTTTACAACTTCCGAAGATAATCGTTGATACTATTCACTGATTCCGACACAGGAAGTTTATAACTTCTGTTCGAAATTCAGCGGTTATAAACCACCTATACCTAACTCACATAGCATTCGGAATTCCACCTCGAAATTGGGAGTAAAAACAGCCTTTGCCAAATTTTTCTCTACCTGTTTTTTTGTCCAGAAACGAAGTTCTTCCACTTCGTTCGACTGGATGCCAAACCCCTTATAATCGTAAGTCGTAAACAGGTAAATCAGTTCGGCTTCCACCTCCGATTCCCATTTATATACTTTTTGCAATTTTGCCGAAAACTCTTTTAATCCGATTTCCTCAAAAACTTCTTTCTTCAGTGCTTGCTCCAGGGTCTCTCCTGCCGAAATATGACCGCCAACAGCCGTATCCCATTTTCCGGGCTGGATGAGCTTATCGACCGGTCGTTTTTGAAGAAGTATTGCCCCTTTATTATTCAGCACATGCAAATGCACCACCGGATGCAACAGCTTGCTTCCGTTATGCACCTGGCTGCGTGGTGCCTCACCGGTCAGTTTTCCCTGCTCATCAACCAACGGGACCCACTCTTCGTTGGTAAGCACCTTTTGTTTCTTTTTCTGACGGAGAATCTCGAACAAAAAATAAACGCCAAAAATGATGTAAAACAAGCCGCCACTGATAAAAGCCCAGGCTTCTTTGCTCATAAAAAAGGCCGAATAAAATACCAGAACAGTATGTGCCAGAAAGATAAAGAACAGGCTCTTCATACTTTGTCGCATTTGCTGCAGTTGAGCGGTATTAAACGCTACATCTTTCATGTAGCGCTGCCCCATCATTCCAACTATATTTATGTTTGAGAATGCTGAAATGGCCAGCACAGCAACCAGTATCAATTCGATCAGTCCGGGTTTCAGCTTGAAGAAAATATCGTTGTCGAGCAAAATGGAAACGCCGCCAAGAACCACCAGCAACAAGGTATCGAAAAGCACAAATTTTTCGAATCGTTTTTCTTTAATGGCAATCCAGGCCATTTCGGCCAAGCCTACGCCTATGGCAACAAAAAGCCCGATTTTAGTCCCCCATATTTCATCGGCAGCGATGAAAACAAACAAAGGAATAAAACCAGGCAGTAATTTCTTAAATAATTGTGCTCTGTTCATCGTAAACAATGAGCAATAAATTATTCTTCGTCGTCGGTAGCAGTTTCAAAAGGAATAACCTTGTAAACTTCAACCTCCATTAAAACCGTTTGGAAAGCACCGACAGAATACCCTGAACCACTTTGCCCATAGGCCAATTCAGAGTTAATTACTAAGCGCGATCGTGTTCCGGGCTGCATATAAAGCAAACCTTCTTCC
This sequence comes from Draconibacterium orientale, assembly GCF_900111425.1. Classification (NCBI taxonomy): domain Bacteria; kingdom Pseudomonadati; phylum Bacteroidota; class Bacteroidia; order Marinilabiliales; family Prolixibacteraceae; genus Draconibacterium; species Draconibacterium orientale. Next base: position 13,496 of record NZ_FOHT01000011.1, read on the forward strand.
AGTCCTTGTATCGATCCTCCGGCACCAATCGTAACCTTGTAGGGTTCATAGCGGTGTCCATCAAGATAACCACTTGTTTCGTCAACCAATAAACTGTCGGGGCCATCAATTAACGTCCAGGTTGCATAATATAGCTGAACCTGGTCGCCGGCTTTTATGGTGTCGCCTTCGCCGGTACCTGGTTCGTTAAAATAATAAAGACCAGATGCAGTTGCTTCTGCTCCCGGGTGAGCGATTGCCATGTATTCATCCAACAGTGCAAGTTCTTCATTCCTCATTTTTTGGTAATCAACTCCATTGTCGCAGGCAAAAAAGGCAACAGCTCCTAACATCAATAAAGCATATGATATTGTTTTCTTCATCTGATCTTTAATTATTTTCTGTTGTTTAAAAACAGTGTCGTTTAATTTAAATTATTCTGCAAATTTAATTATGTGGTTTTATTTCTACCATTTCTATCCAAAAAACTGTTGTTGTATTTGGTGGAATTTGGCCGGCACCATCTTCTCCATACCCCAGTTCTGAGGGAATAATTAAAAATGCAGAACCTTCTTCATCAATAAAGCGTGTTGCGTCATTCCATCCGTCAATCAAATTTTCGGAACCTAATACATACTCCCAGGTTGTCTCTCCGGTTGTTTCAAAAATGCTACCATCGATAAACCTACCGGTATATTTTACCACACAGGTATCGCCATCCTGAGGGAAAGTGCCGTTTCCGATTGAGTCGGTAATGTAATAAACACCCAGTGCTGTTGTGTCAATATCCAACCCTCTGTTGTCCAGAGTATCAAGATACGTTTTTAACAGAGCATCCTCTTCAGCTTTTGTTGGCGGAATATAAGGTTCCGGATCATCAATACACGATGCAACTGTTACTCCGATAATAATCGCCAATAATAATTTTGTAACTAATTTCATTTTTTACATTTTTTAAATAGTTGTTTCCAACAACTGATGCTTATACGCAGGTAAAAGTTGCGTGAACTTTAACAAAGTTTTTTCAAAATTCAGTTCCGATTCGCCTCCGGCTGCGTTTAAATGCCCGCCACCATTGAAATGGCTCGATGAAAATTCGTTGGCCGGAAAATTTCCTTTTGAGCGGAAAGAGGCTTTTACATATCCATCTTTTTCGATGAACAGGGCGCTGAAAACTATATTTTTTATCGATAACGGGTAATTTACAAATCCTTCGGTATCGCCGGGTTGAAAATTAAACCGTTTTAGCTCTTCTTTACTAATGCTTATTACCGCAGCCCGATACTCGGGAAAAACCTGCATTTTTTCGTTCAGGCAATAGCCAAGTAATTTCATTCGGTCGGCCGAATAATTATGAAATACCGACGATTGGATTTTATCGGTGTTTATTTCGTAATTCAGCAACCCGGAAACCACTTTAAAAGTGTTTTTCGAAATGTTGTGACTAAAACCTCCTGTATCAGTCAGAATCCCGGTATATAAGGCTTCAGCAGCCTTTTGCGACAGGTTTTCGATTAATCCCGTAGCTTCAAGCACATCAAAAACCAATTCGGCGGTTGAACTGTACGATGTTTCGGAAACCATAAAATCGCAAAACTCTGTGGGGTACGGATGATGATCGATCAATACCTTTTTATGCTCAAACTCCAGAATTTTCTTTTCCAGTTTCCCGGCACGCGAGGCTTCGTTAAAATCCACACAGATCATTGCATCGGCCTGTTTCAGCCAGCTTTTAGCTTGCTTTTTGTCTTTATTGTAAATAATTACCGGAACTTCTGAAGAAAACCATTTTAAAAACACGGGATAATCGTTTGCCGACAGTACTTTAACTTCGTGCCCAAAATCGGCAAGTACCTGCCCAAGTCCCAGTGCCGAGCCAATAGCATCGCCATCCGGATTTTCATGCGGAATAATTACCAGTTTCTTTTTTGAAGTGGCCAGCAATGCCTTAATTGATGTAATAATCTCTATGTCAGTATTTTTCAAAATTCGCAAAAATTAGAATGCGCAAAGATAAAAAATCTTACCTCGCCTGAAAACGCTAATAACCCAAATTTTGTTAATATTGTAAATGACAAGCTTTTATTAAGGGCTTGAACCAATAAACAGACAATAACTACTAAAACTTTTGAAATGGCTGGTAACAGAACCTTTACAATGATTAAGCCCGGTGCGGTGAGAAAGAACTACGAGGGCGCAATTTTAAAAATGATAAACGATGCCGGTTTTAAAATTCGCGCAATGAAACTCACGCGCATGTCAACAACTCAGGCCGGTGCTTTTTACGAAGTTCACAAAGGAAAACCCTTTTACGATAACCTGGTTAAGTTTATGAGCTCGGGGCCAATTGTTGCCGCTATTTTAGAAAAAGATAATGCCATTGAAGATTTCCGCAAGCTGATTGGAGCTACCAATCCGGAAAATGCCGCTGAAGGTACCGTTCGTAAATTGTTTGCCTGCAGTGTTACCGAAAATGCGGTTCATGGTGCCGACAGCGACGAAAACGCCACGCGCGAAGCCGACTTTTTCTTTTCTACTTTCGAGCGCTTTTACGATTACGAATAAATTTTGCGCCGCCTATCAAGGCGGTGATGACTGATAGTACGAATCACAATAATTTTTCAGGAATTTTGTAAATTAAAATCTACAAAATTCCTGAAAATCATTGCCAGTCACTCTCTATCTTGACACCGCTCTAAAGAACGGTGCAAAAAATGCTCGCAATTTTATTCAACACTAATTACCGCTGTTGTTTCGTGCGATTCCCCCGGAGCCAGATCGATCTGATCATTGATCTTGTTCACCGTTTCGAGGCAAACAAACGTTTCATATCCGTCGTTGGGCATATCACTCATTTGCTCGCAGGCTTCAGCACCCGGATTCCACACCGTTGAACACTTACTGCCATCTTTGGCAATTCGGATGTCGCGTTTAAAATACGGATCGTGAATGATACAATCGGCTTCCGTATCGAAATAATGCCTTGTTGTAGCTTCCGAAATTTCCAGCAATTCTTCTTCCTGAACGTAGCGATTGCCATCCAACTGGTTTTCGTAATGGGTATTGGCCAGTCCCGCAATTTTTATGTTTTCAATAGCCGAAAGGTTAAAATAAGTGTGCAATGCCGATGTGTAAGAAATTGCCGAGTCGGAAGGATTGGAAACTTTTAGGGTAAGCGACAACGAATCGCCAACAACAAAAATCAATTCAGCAATAAAATCATAGGGCCAGTATGCTTTTGTTTCATCCGACGATTTTAGCTGCATGGAAACGTATGTCTCCCCTTTTTCCAGGGTATCAACTTCGGTAACTTCCCACATCGATGTACGGGCAAAACCGTGCTGTGGCATAGCCGAATCGTTTGCATGCGGGCCAAACCAAGGAAAACAAACCGGAATACCACCACGAATTGCTTTGCCTTTTTCGAAAACACTGTACGGACTCATCCACAAAACATCGGTGGTTCGCATTGGCCTGAAACTGGTTATTTGTGCGCCATACAGGCAAATATCGGCTTCGGCATATTTATTGGTTATGGTTATAAAAGGCAGTTCGCCGTCGAGTTCCATAAAACCCACTTCGCCTTCAACACCAAATTTTTCGTTTAATTCGTCAATATTCATTTCCATTTAGTTTTAGATTTTGAAGATCCAGAATCCAGTATCGAGTATCAAGTATCCAGAATCAAGTATCCAGAATCAAGCTCTTACTTAAAAACAATTCGTGTAATCATCTCATCTCCGGCATTCTCGTTTATACGCCGGCAAATTTCTTCACGCATTAAAAACAATTCGTTTTTTACTACTGCCGAAGTTATTTCAACATACAAAATCCGGTTGCGGATATAAATATTGCGGGTGTAACGTGCGATGGTTTTCCCGAGCAGGTTTTCCCAGCCCTGAACAATATCCACTTCTTTTAATTTCCGCTCCATGCGGTTTTCTTCGATATACTGTTTTAAAACCTCGCTTAACGATTGTGTATTACTTCGTCTCATTGTGCCAATTCTACTTTTCCGTTTTCTACTTTAAAAATACGATAATCGGCATCCATTCTTTTAATTATGGTGTCGAGATGCTCGCGATTGGTATCGGTTAAAAATATCTGTCCAAACTGTTCGCCCGCCACAGCCGTAACAATTTGCTCCACCCGGTGCTGATCCAGTTTATCAAAAATATCATCCAGCAAAAGGATGGGATTTATACCCGAAATTTCTTTAATAAACTCGAATTGCGCCAGTTTCAGCGCTACCAGGTAAGTTTTTTTCTGTCCCTGCGAGCCCAGCTTTTTTATCAGGTAATCACCAATTTTCAGTTGCAAATCGTCTTTATGAATTCCAACAGTTGTGTACTGCACTACCCGATCTTTTTGCAACGAAGCTTTTAGCAGCGATTCCAAGCCCGAATCATACAAATCCGATTGATGCACCAATTCCACTACTTCGTTGCCTCCCGATATATAATTATAGTAGCGCTGAAAAACCGGAATCAGCTTTTCTACAAAACGTGTCCGCTCTTCGTGAATCCGTGTTCCGTATTCTACCAACTGATCGTCCCAAATGCCCAGCAGTTCTTCGTCGAAATAACGATCGCTGGCAAATTGTTTCAGCAGATTATTGCGCTGCATCAGTGCCCTGTTGTATTTCAAAAGATCGTCGAGATAAGTTTGGTTGTATTGCGAAATTACTCCGTCCATAAATTTGCGGCGTTCGTCGCTTCCACCTAAAATCAGGTTTACATCCGACGGCGTGATCATTACCAAAGGCAGCAGTCCAATATGTTCCTGCAGTTTTTTATAAACCTTTGTGTTGCGTTTAAACTGCTTTTTCTGCCCTTTTTGCAAACCACAATTAATGGTTTCTTTCGATTCCATTCGGCTGTAGTTCCCGTTCAGCATAAAAAAATTCTCTTCATGATTGATATTCAGCTGATCGGTGGCATTAAAAAAACTTTTGCAAAACGACAGGTAATAAATAGCGTCGAGCATGTTGGTTTTTCCGGCACCGTTCTTACCAATAAAACAATTCAGTTTAGGCGAAAACTCGGCCTTCACCTCCAGAATATTTTTAAAATTTACAATTGAAATCTCTTCAATATGCATTATCAGTTTCTTTGTTTTCGTTCGTACAAAACTAAATAAAAAGCCTGCACATTTCTGAAATGTTGACAAAAAGCACTTAATAACAATGTTATGTTGATTATTCTGGAAAATAATAGATGCATTGGTTTAGCTGTTTTGAAAAAAAAGCTATTTTTGCGGCACAATTTTGAAAAAGAGACAAATGGCAAAGAAGAATGTAGAACAAGCCGATAATTTACAGGAACTTGAAAGTGCGTTAACAAAAACGGAACAATTTGTTGAAGATAATTCGAAGATCATCAGTTTTGTAGTTGGTGGAATTATTATTGTTGTTGCCGCTTACCTTGGGTTTAACAAGTTTTATGTACAACCAAAGGAGGACGAAGCCATATCGCAAATGTTTATGGCCGAGAATTATTTCGAAAAAGATTCGTTTAACCTGGCTATCAACGGCGACGGTAACTACCTTGGGTTCCTTGATATTATTGATGATTACGGCATTACAAAATCAGCTAACCGTGCAAAATACTACACCGGTATTTCTTACCTGTACCTGGGTGAGTACGAAACTGCATTGGATTATTTAAATGATTTTAAAACCGATGATTTATTGCTGGCTCCGGTTGCCGAAGGTGCAAAAGGCGATGCTTACCTTGAATTGGGTGAGACCGATAATGCATTGAAACAATACAAAAAAGCTTACGCAGCAAGCGATAACGAATTAACCACTCCGGTTTATATGATGAAAGCAGCTAACCTGTTGGAATCGATGGACGAGCTGGAAGATGCACTGGCTTTATACGAAGCTATTAAAACTGAATATCCGCAATCGTCGGAAGGTACAAATGCCGACCGCTATATTGCCCGCATCAAAACAAAATTGAATTAAAAAAGAATTCAAACGATAATTAAACCCCTCTTCGGAGGGGTTTTTTGTTTGTATTAGTATATTAGAGGTGAGTACAGAGTAATCGGTACTGAGATTTGAGAATAAAGATCGAGTATCAAGTATCAATTACGATCATTTCTCACTACTAAATACTAATCTCTCATTACTAAAAAAGAAAAAATTATGGCAACAAAAGATTTATCAGCATACGATATTAACTCGGTACCATCGGCAGAAAACATGCGTTTTGGCGTGGTAGTAGCCGAATGGAACTGGGAAATTACATCGGCACTGGCAAACGGCGCTGTTGACACCTTAAAAAAACACGGTGCTACCGAGGAAAACATTTCAGTAAAATATGTTCCCGGAACTTTTGAACTTCCATTGGGCGGACAATATTTTGCAGAATTAGACAATGTTGATGCTGTTATTTTGCTGGGCTGTGTTATTCAGGGCGACACCCGCCACTTCGATTATATTTGCGAAGGCGTAACGCAAGGCACAAAAGATTTGAACCTGAAATACAACAAACCGTTTATTTTTGGTGTTTTAACTACCAACAACGAACAACAGGCGCTCGACCGTGCCGGAGGTAAATTGGGCAACAAAGGCGACGAAGCTGCTGTAACAGCCATTAAAATGGTTGCACTGCAACAGTCGTTCAAATAGTTGCTGCTAACTCCTTCCCCCTTCGCCTTGAGCGCATAAATACAACTTTATGAAACAAGTTCTGCACATAAAAAATATGGTTTGTAACCGCTGTATAAAAGTGGTGAAAGAAGAACTTGAAAAGCTCGACATCAATATTGAAACGATCGAACTGGGAAAGGTTGGGATCAAGGAAAGTTTGGATTCAGACCAAACCGAAGAAGTGCGCGCTGTTTTGCACAACAATGGTTTTGAATTGATCGATGACAAAAAAAGCCAGCTCATCGACCGGATAAAAACCATTATCATTGAAAAAACGCATTATTCAAATGATGAAAAGGAACCGGTTAACTTCTCGGAGGTGATTGCAGGAGAAGTTGGTCATGATTATTCGTATTTGAGTAAATTGTTTTCATCGGTTGAAGGAATAACCATCGAGAAATACATCATCAATCAAAAAATCGAAAAAGTGAAAGAATTGCTGGTGTACGGCGAACTCACCTTAAACGAAATATCTTACCAGTTGGGCTACAGCAGTGTGCAGCACCTGTCGAACCAGTTTAAAAAAGTTACCGGGTTAACACCTTCGCACTTTAAAAAACTAAAGGGAAACAAGCGAAAACCGCTTGACGAGGTTTAACAAAACTCAAAACTTCTTTTTCCTCTCTTTTTCTCGAAGCCAATTACAGCCTCACCCAAATTACGCAGATTTACGCAGAAAAAACTTTCACCCATCGGGTGAAAGAAAATCAGCGGCAATCAGCGATATCTGCGAGAAACCCCAAAATAGTATAAATCATTTCCAAAATCGTGTAAACAAAATCTCCTGTATCCTGCTTTACTTTGTATTATAATATTTATCAGAATGCAAGCAGTACAATACATAGTAAAGTTTTTAGGCGATTTCGCTACAATTTTAGGAGAAATGGCTCCCTATCTTTTATTGGGATTTTTCTTTGCAGGACTATTATATGCGTTTATTCCCCGCGAAAAAATAGACAAGTATTTTAATGGTTCGCCATTTCGCTCCTCTGTTTATTCATCCTTACTGGGAATTCCGCTGCCCTTATGTTCTTGCGGAGTAATTCCTACTGGGGCAGCTTTGTATAAAAACGGAGCTTCGAAAGGAGGAACAGTTTCGTTTCTGATTTCCACGCCGCAAACCGGAGTCGATTCCATTTTGGCAACGTTTTCGTTGATGGGATTACCTTTCGCCATTATTCGTCCGATTGCCGCTTTAATTACCGGAATCACAGGAGGTTTAATTACAAGCGTAATAACAAAGAACGAATCAGTGCCACAGCAAACTTCGGATACGGTTTCAAAACCTAAAACACCGGGGCAAAAAATAAAAGACGTTTTTCGTTATGGTTTTGTGGAATTCATCCAGGATATCTCAAAATGGCTGATCATCGGCTTGGTTTTAGCGGCCATTATTTCGGCTCTAATACCCAACGATTTCTTTGAACTTTTAAACCTGTCGCCCATATTGCAAATGCTGCTGATTTTAGTTGTATCTGTTCCTTTGTACATTTGTGCAACCGGCTCTATTCCACTGGCCGCCATCCTTATTTTAAAAGGAGTCAGCCCCGGAGCAGCTTTTGTGTTACTTATGGCGGGACCTGCTACCAACGCAGCTACAATTACCATGATCGGTAAAGTTTTAGGAAAAAAAAGCCTTTTCACTTATCTCGGAATAATTATTATTGGCGCCCTGGGATCCGGATTGATCATTGATTACCTGCTGCCCGTACAGTGGTTTACTGAAATTACTCAACAACATTTGGGTCACGACCACGGAACTCATCTGAATTGGTGGCAAATTACTTCCGGAATTGTACTTCTGGGATTAATCGTAAACGGCTACATTCAAAAATACAGGGCTTCCAAACAACAAGCAAAAACACAATTAACGTATAATATGATGCAAACAAAAACCATTAAAGTTGAAGGAATGACTTGCAACCATTGCAAAGCGAACGTAGAAAATAACCTGCAAAAACTGGCATTTGTAGATAGTGCAGTGGTAAACCTGGCCGAAAAAACGGTTACTCTGGAAGGCGACGACATCGACCTGGAGAAAGTAAAAGAAACTGTTGAATCCATTGGCTACAAAGCGGTTTAGCCCGAAAGTATGTTAAAGCTTTGTTAAACGGTTGGCAAATTCGTTTAAACCTTTAGTTTTGTTGAACGTTTATTTAGTGAAGTTTAAATAATAAATGATTAAAAAACTCAACCATATTATTTTAGCATCTCTGTTGTTGATTTCAACAATGGGATTGGCTGTGAGCAAACATTATTGCCACAGTTCGCTGGTTGATGTTTCTATTTTTGCTGAAGCCGATTCGTGCTGCGGCGATGGCGGATGCTGTACCAACGAAAATCATTTTTACCAGGTGAAAGAAGATTTTTCGGCACCCGTAATTTCTACAATTCCGCTACTCGCCGAAATTGATGTCTTACATCAGACGCTGCTTGATCCTTTTATATTATTTCCAAACGAATTAACCGAAGAATTTGAATTGACAAATGATCCTCCTCCGCCTACGGTGATGGAGTTCCTTGCTGAAGAGCAATTATACCTTTTATGATTTTATTATGATAAACTATCTGATCATGACTATTCATGATCGCGATTTTCTATTGTAATAATCTCATAGCAAAAAAGGTATGCTAAATAAAATCATAAAATTTTTCCTTGAAAATAAGCTGGTTACAATACTGGTATTGATTCTCCTTGTAAGTTGGGGAATTATAACTTCACCGTTTGGCTGGGACACGGGAGTTCTGCCAAAGGATCCGGTGCCGGTTGACGCTATTCCCGATATTGGAGAGAACCAGCAAATTGTATTTACCGAATGGATGGGACGTTCTCCACAGGATATTGAGGACCAGATTTCTTATCCATTAACCACCTATTTATTGGGTATTCCCGGAGTTAAATCCATTCGTAGTTCATCCATTTTCGGATTCTCCAGTATTTACATCATTTTTGATGAAGATGTAGAATTTTACTGGTCGCGCTCGCGGATACTCGAAAAGCTGAATTCGTTGCCGTCGGGACTGTTACCCGATGGAGTTCAACCTGCTCTTGGTCCTGATGCTACAGCACTCGGACAGGTTTACTGGTACACTATTGAAGGGCGCGATAAAGACGGGAATCCGACCGGTGGTTGGGATTTACACGAAATACGTACAGTGCAGGATTTTTTCGTCAAGTATTCACTGAACGCTGCTGAAGGTGTTTCTGAAGTGGCTTCTATTGGTGGCTTTGTACAGGAATACCAGATAGATGTGAATCCCGATGCACTAAAAGCCTACAACATCCCGCTGCATAAAGTAATGCAGGCCGTTCAGAAATCGAACCGCGATGTTGGTGCGAAAACTATCGAAATCAACCAGGCAGAGTATTTGGTTCGCGGATTGGGTTACATAAAAAGTGTTGACGACATTGAAAAAGCCGTGGTTGCGGTTGAAGACAATGTGCCGATCCGTGTAAAAGATATTGCAGTTGTTAGTCTTGGACCTTCAACTCGTCGTGGTGCGCTCGATAAAGACGGCGCCGAAGTGGTTGGAGGTGTTGTGGTTGCCCGTTACGGAGCAAATCCACTGCAAGTAATCAATAATGTAAAAGCAAAAATTGCCGATATAGCACCGGGCTTACCTTCAAAGGTTTTGCCCAACGGAGTAGAAAGTCAGCTTACCATAGTTCCTTTTTACGATCGCTCAGGACTGATCTACGAAACTCTCGGTACGCTCGAAGAAGCACTCTCTCTGGAAGTGCTGATCGTTATCCTTGTGGTTATCATCATGGTTTATAACCTGCGCGCCTCGCTGTTAATATCAAGCCTACTGCCAATCTCAGTTTTAATGGTGTTTATTGCCATGCGTTACTTTGGCGTGGATGCGAATATTGTGGCACTTTCGGGTATTGCAATTGCTATTGGAACCATGGTCGATCTGGGGGTAATTCTTTCGGAGAATATTATAAAACATACGAAGGAAGCCCCGCCCGGACAAAAACTGATTACTACAATCTATAACGGTTCGGCAGAAGTTAGTTCGGCTATTTTAACTGCAGTTTCAACAACCATTGTGAGTTTTATACCGGTATTTACCATGCAGGCTGCAGAAGGGAAGCTATTTATACCGCTTGCCTTTACCAAAACCTTTGCACTGATTGCAGCACTGATTGTTTCGCTGTTTATATTACCCGCGCTTGCTCACTGGTTTTTCGGCGTACGAATTAACAGTAAAGCCATCCGAAAATGGGTAAATATCGCCTTAATTCCGCTTGGAATAATTCTACTGGTCTTCGGACAAATCTGGGGAGGAATGATGATCCTTGCATTTGGCTTGGCAGGTACAGCCAAAGAATTCAAAAGGCAAAAAGCAAAAGGCGAAAGGCAAAATATTAAAAGCAACAGCATTGCTGGCCGCTTCCGATATGCCGGAAACTGGTTGCTGGAATACATTGAAGTCGTTATTGTACTGATTGGCGTTACCTGGTTATTGGCAAAATATTGGCTTCCGCTGGGGCCAACAAAAAGCCTGATAATGAATGTGGTTTTTGTAGGCATTCTGCTTATCATTATCCTGGGCGCATTTGCGTTACTTGAATATTTCTACAAAAAAATATTAACCTGGTGTCTTGATCACAAAGTAGCATTTCTTTCTATTCCAACCTTTTTGATTATAGTGGGAATAACAGCCTGGATGGGCTTCAACAATATTTTCGGATTTGTAGCCCGCGGATTCGACAAGGTTGGATGGAACATTCGTACAACCGAAGTTTGGTCAGGACTGGCGCACTCTTTCCCCGGAATTGGCAAAGAATTTATGCCGTCGCTGGATGAAGGAAGTTTCCTGCTGATGCCCACTTCAATGCCACATTCGGGTGTTGCATATAACCGTGAGGTGTTGGGCCAACTCGATATGCTGATTTCCAATATTCCTGAAGTTGAATTGACTGTAGGAAAACTCGGACGTGTGGAATCGGCACTCGATCCGGCACCAATTTCGATGTACGAAAATGTGATTAACTATAAACCGGAATATATTCTGAACGAAAAAGGGCATCGCATGCGGTTTCAGGTGGATAAAGATGATCTTTTTGTTTTGACAAGCGGAGAAAAACTTAGCAATGAAGATGCTTTGCAACAAGGAATTACACGGGAAGATCTCATTCCTGATAACAACGGAGATTATTTCCGTAACTGGAGGGAGAAAATCAAATCGCCTGACGATATTTGGGATGAAATTGTAAATGTTTCCAAAATTCCGGGCGTTACTTCGGCACCAAAACTGCAACCCATTGAAACACGATTGGTGATGTTACAAACGGGTATGCGTGCCCCAATGGGAATTAAAGTGTACGGACCCGATTTAACAACCATCGAAGAATTTGGGCTGAAACTGGAAGACGTGTTGAAAACAGTTCCTTCGGTAAAAGCTCAGGCTGTTTTTGCCGACCGTATCGTAGGTAAACCTTATTTATTATTCGATATCGACCGGGATAAAATTTCACGTTACGGATTGAATGTGGAAGATGTGCAACAGACTATTGAAACAGCTGTTGGCGGAATGAAAATCACTTCTACGGTGGAAGGTCGCGAACGGTTCCCGGTAAGGGTGCGTTACCCACGCGAATTGCGTGACGATCCGGAATCGCTGGGAAAAATCCTGATGCAAACACCAACCGGTGCACAAATTCCACTGAGCCAGTTGGTACATATCAAATACCAGCGTGGTCCGCAGGCCATAAAAAGCGAAGAAACCTTTTTGGTGGGTTATGTTCTGTTCGACAAAAACGACGGATTCTCGGAAGTTACCGTAGTTGAAGACGCACGATTGGCTATTCAGGAACGCATTGATGCGGGAGATTTGCAAGTTCCCGCAGGTGTAAGCTACAAATTTTCGGGAAGTTACGAAAACCAGGTGCGAGCCGAAAAACGGCTTTCAATTGTAGTTCCGTTGGTGTTGGCGATTGTATTTCTGATTCTCTATTTCCAGTTTAAATCGGTAAGCACATCGCTGATGGTATTCACCGGAATTGCCATGGCTTTTAGTGGTGGATTTATGATGCTCTGGCTATACGGCCAAAACTGGTTTGTCGATTTTTCAGTTTTTGGAACCAATATTCGGGAACTTTTCCAAATGGGAACCATTAACCTTAGTGTGGCAGTTTGGGTAGGATTTATTGCGCTGTTTGGTATTGCAACCGACGATGGAGTGCTAATGGCAACCTATCTGGATCAGAGTTTTGCCAAAAACAAAACTGACAATATGAAAGGAATTCGTGCTGCAGTGGTGGAAGCCGGACAACGGAGAATTAAGCCGGCAGTAATGACATCGGCAACAACGATTATCGCTTTACTGCCTATTCTTACTTCAACCGGCCGCGGTGCCGACATTATGATTCCTATGGCCATTCCGGCATTTGGAGGGATGATTTTTGCCGCCGTTACCTATTTCATTGTTCCGGTATTGTATAGCTACCGCGAGGAACGTAAACTTAAAAAGAGTCAGTCATGAAAAAGATAATAACAAGTATAATCATATTCATTTCGGTAATAGGCGCAACACAGGCGCAAACACTTGAGAGTTACTTTGAAATGGCTGCCGAAAATAATCCGGGTTTGCAAGCCAAATACAAGGATTTTGAGGCTGCGCTGCAGAAAGTACCGCAGGTAAGCTCATTGCCCGATCCAACGTTTTCTTTCGGTTATTTTATTTCGCCGGTAGAAACTCGTGTGGGGCCTCAACGGGCAAAATTCTCATTGAGCCAGATGTTCCCGTGGTTTGGAACGTTGGAGGCCCAGGCTGATGCCGCTTCGTTGATGGCCGATGCTAAATACCAGGCATTTCTCGATGCGCGCAACCGGCTTTACTACAGCGTTTCGGAAGCGTATTATCCGCTGATCGAGTTGAACCGCTTAAAAGCCATTGAACAGGAAAATATCGAAATCCTACAGTCGTATAAGACCATTGCCAACTCAAAATTTAAAAACGGAGTTTCGCCAATGACCGATGTTTTACGGGTAGATATTATGCTGAAAGAGGCACAGACCAATCTCGGAATTCTGAATAAAAAGGAAAAACCGCTACTGGTAACATTTAACAACCTGCTCAACAGAGACGAGAACGAAGCAGTAGTTGTTCAGGATTCGCTGACGATTGAATCGTTACCTGAAAATTTCAGGAGAGATTCGTTACTGACGAACAACCCGATGCTCGATGCAATCGACCTACAACAGCAGGCCAGCGAAAAGAGTGAACTGGCTGCGCAAAAACAAGGTCTGCCGAAAGTAGGTGTTGGGCTGGATTATGCAGCTGTTGGAAAACGCACCGACATGGAAGTGGAAGACAACGGCAAAAACATTTTCATGCCTATGGTTTCTGTTAGCATTCCAATTTTCAGAAAAAAGTACAAAGCAGCTGAAAAAGAAGCGCAACTGATGCAGGAAAAATACTCCTATCAAAAGGAAGAAACCATCAACTCGCTAACCTCAGGATATGAGTCTGTTTGGTTTCAAATTCAGCAACAAAAAGATTTAATCGATTTGTATGAGGCGCAAATCCTTGAATCCAATCAAACACTGAACCTGTTGTTTAGCGCTTACGGAAATTCGGGGAAAGACTTTGAGGAAGTTTTACGCATGCAGCAACAACTGCTGAAATACGAAAAAATGAAAGCCACGGCAGAAACGCAATACCAAACCGCTTTGGCAAAACTAAATTACATAACCGCAAAAACATATTAACAATGCATACAAATAGAAAAACAATAATCATAGTGCTGTCAACACTGGCAATTGGTTTATTGCTTGGTTGGTTGATATTTGGTGGTTCAGAGGCAAAAGTTACCGAAGAACATCAGCATGAACACCCTGCAGAAGAGGTAGCCGGCGAAACAACCTGGACCTGCTCGATGCACCCGCAAATTCGTCAGCCTGAACCGGGCGACTGCCCTATTTGCGGAATGGATTTAATTCCGCTGGAGGAAGAGCAAAATGGCGAAGTTGATCCGAACGCAGTAAGCATGTCGGCCACTGCCATGCAACTGGCCAATATTAAAACCACCATTGTAGGAGCTGTAGAACCGCTTAAAGTTGTACGACTTAACGGGAAAGTTCAGGAAGATGAACGGCTTATTTTTTCGCAATCGTCGCATATTCCCGGCCGAATTGAAGATTTAAAGGTGAATTTTACGGGCGACTATGTTCAAAAGGGACAGGTAATCGCTTCTGTTTATTCGCCCGATTTAGTAACGGCACAGGAAGAGTTATTTGAAGCACAAAAAATTAAAGATTCGCAACCGCAACTTTTTGAGGCTGCCAAAGAAAAACTAAAAAACTGGAAGCTGACCGACGAGCAGATCAGTCAAATTTTATCTTCAGGAACAGCGCAGCAAACATTCGATGTTCGGGCTGAAGTTTCGGGTTATGTAACGCAGAAAAAAGTGAATACCGGCGATTATGTGCGCAGGGGGCAAGCGATATACGAGATTGCCGATCTTTCAAAAGTATGGATTCTTTTTGATGTATATGAATCGGACTTGACCTGGATTAACAAAGGCGATAAAGTAAGTTATACGATCGAATCGCTACCGGGCGAAACATTTGAAGGAACGATTGATTACCTCGATCCGGTTATCAATCCGAAAACAAGAGTGGCTAAAGCGCGTGTTGTTCAATCGAACAAAGGTTTAAAGCTAAAACCTGAAATGTTTGTATCGGGAAAAGTGGAGGCAAAATTGCCACAAACCGATGCGCTTGTAGTACCGAAAACAGCTGTTATGTGGACGGGAGAACGTTCGGTTGTTTACGTAAAATCGGAAAACAATCAGGGTGTATATTTTAACATGCGCGAGGTGGATCTGGGTCCGGCTCTTGGCGAAAGTTACGTGGTTGAAAACGGTGTTCAGCAAGGCGAAGAAATTGCTGTTAACGGCACATTCAGTATTGATGCGGCAGCACAGCTGGCCGGCAAACCAAGCATGATGAGCCCCGAAGGAGGCGCTGCCCCAACCGGCCACAATCACGATGGAATGAACATGGAGAATGATGAGCAAAGTGCTCCTGTTGAAGCTCTAGAAGTTGATCCGGAATTCGTAAAGCAACTCACCACATTTTATAAAGCTTATTTAAATATGAATGAGGCTTTTATAGAATCGGATGCAGCCAAAGTAAGTGCAGAGGCAAAGAACACCTCAAAAGCTCTTGCTGCCATAAAAATGGAATTATTGAAAGGCGACACGCATATGGCGTGGATGGATCAGCTAAATATTCTTAAACCATCGTTACAAAAAATTGGTAACAGTACAATCATCGACGAGCAAAGATTAGAATACGCCACATTTAACCTCGCATTCTACAAGAGCCTGAAAATGTTCGGGCTTGATAACGAAACTACCTACTACCAATATTGCCCGATGGCGAACAGCGACCAGGGTGCCTATTGGTTTAGCGCTGAAAAAGAGATCCGGAATCCTTATTTCGGAGATATGATGCTGAGTTGCGGGGAAACCCGGGAAACCATAAAATAGAAATTCAATTTATTAACCATTAAAATTTTAATACGATGAAAACAAAAGTTTTAAGTTTAGTAACCCTTTTTGTAATGGGAGCATTTACCGTTTTTGCAGGAAATAAGACGGAGAAAATTAAAGTTTACGGAAACTGCGGAATGTGCGAAAACCGCATCGAAAAAGCTGTTAAAGCGGTTGATGGCGTTTCAAAAGCAGACTGGGATAAGGAAACCAAAATGCTGGAAGTTACTTTCGATGATACAAAAACCAACATCCACAAAGTACACATGGCCGTTGCAGCTGTTGGCCACGATACCGATATGCACAAAGCAAAAGACGAAGTTTACGATAAACTTCCGAGCTGCTGTAAATACGACCGTACGGCAGAAGCCAAAACCGAAGAAGGACACGAGGGACATATGCATTAATTTTTTATTGAACTGAACAGAGAGGGTTTCATTCGTTTGTGAAACCCTTTTTTGTGGCCGGAATTCGCAGGTTGTCGAAAATTTTCTACAAACAAATGTCAACTATTTCTCGGTACGCCTCGTAAACAATACGCTAGCTAATCCTGTTAGCAATGGCATGATTTTACCAGTGTTTAAGACAACACACTTTAAAACGTTTTATTATGAAGTATTATATTGAAACAACCATTGAAACTGACTTTGATTCAGCAGTAGAAAAAGTAAAAGAAGAACTTAAAAAGGAAGGATTTGGAGTGTTAACGGAGATTGATATTCACAACACCCTAAAAGCGAAACTGGATGTGGATTTCAGACCATACAAAATTCTTGGTGCCTGTAATCCACCCAATGCATTTGAAGCACTGAAAGCAGAAGAACATATCGGATTAATGCTGCCTTGTAACGTAGTTGTTCAGGAGTCATCGGAACCGGACAAAATTAAAGTTTCGGCAATCGATCCGGTTGCATCAATGATGGCAGTTGACAATTCCGCTATCGAACCAATCGCTCACCTTATTAAAGATAAGCTGGCACGTGCAATCGAACAGCTGTAATTGTTGTTAAATAGAAACAAAAAGCCCCCGTTCTGCAACTTTTTATTATTTTTGCTTTATTCGGAATTGAACTGAACAAATAGAGCTTGATAAAGACGATTAAACATATCGGAAGTTTTTTACTTATTCTTGCTGGTGCAATTATACTGTCGCATGCTTTTATCCCCCATCATTTGCACAACGGAGAGGCAGTTATCGAAACATCCGAATGTCATTGTATTTATCATCATCATGAAACATCAGCTCAGACAGCAAGTTGTACACACGACCATTCCGAAAGTGAATCGACCGACTGTGTACTTCATAACCTGCTGGTACTTCCCGGAAAGCAAATCAGGGCTGATCAGCCGCTAATTGCAACTATCCTTCAAAATACCTACTGCTCGTTGCTGATTACCGGCCTGTTTAATGCCGATTTGAATATTATCCAAAGCAACTGGCACTATCACATTGAAGGGACAATTCCCCTACCCACCAATATCCACACTTTCACACGAGGGCTTCGCGCGCCTCCATCAGTTTAATTTTCCCACCTCAACACCTTTAAGGTTCCGCTAAAAGGAACCAACATTATTTATTTGGAAAATTAAATAGCATATAAAATGAAATTGAAATATTTATGGGTGGCAACAATCGCCTTTCTTTTATTTTCATGTCACCAAAATTCTTCCCACGATCATAACAACGCAGACGAACACGATCACGATCATGAAATGCACGCGGAAGAAGCGGATCACGACCACGAAGCGGGGGAAGCAGAAAGCGAACACGAACACGAGAAAATTCAGTACACCGTTTACAGCAACGATTTTGAGTTGTTTGCCGAAGCCGACGCAATGGTAAGCGGCGAACATGCTGATGTACTGGCACATTTTACTTCGCTCGCGGATTTTAAACCGCTTGAAGAACCGGCGAAAATTACTGCCAGACTTATTGTAAACGGCAAAACAATAACTGAAACTTTAAATGAACCGCTTCAAAAAGGCATTTACAGTTTTGAACTGAAACCAACAACCACAGGTGAAGGGAAATTGTATTTCGATATCGAAACCAAAGGTCAACAATTTGAACTTGTTATTCCCGATGTTGACGTTTTTGCCAACGACGAAGAACTACACAGTCATCACGATCACGGTGATGAGCCATCGGCAATAAATGCAACCGTTTTTACAAAAGAACAATCGTGGAAAATTGATTTTGCAACTGCTTTGCCACTGGAACAAGAATTCGGCCCGGCAATTAAAACAGTGGCCAAAATAGAGCCTGCACGTGGCGAAGAAGAGATTGTTGCTGCAAAAGCTTCAGGATTAGTATTGTTTACGAACAACAACCTGGTTGAAGGAAAGAAAGTAAATAATGGCGAAAAACTCTTTTCAATTTCATCGAGCGAAATGGCAGAAAACAACTTTGCCGTTCAACTGGCCGAAGCCAAAAGCAATTATGAAACCAACAAGGCAAATTATGAACGTAAATCAGAACTGATTAAAGATCGTCTGGTATCGGAACAGGAATTACTGAATGCAAAAAACACCTACGAAACCAGTAAAGCTGTTTACGAGAATTTGTCGAAAAACTTCAACGAATCCGGTCAGATGGTAAAAAGCAAAATGAACGGTTTTGTGAAACAGATTTTTGTAAGCAACGGCCAATATGTTGCTGCCGGACAACCTTTGGTGAGCATCACGCAAAACAATAAATTGCTGCTTACCGCGCAGGTTCAGCAGAAATACCTTTCGTATTTACCGTCGATAAATACAGCGAATATTACGACAATGCACGACAACAAATCATACACACTTGAAGAATTGAACGGTAAGATCCTTTCGTATGGAAAGTCGGCTAGCGATAATTCGTACCTGTTTCCGGTAAATCTTGAAATTGGAAATCATGCAGGTTTTGCACCGGGAACTTTTGTTGAAGTTTTCCTGAAAACGGTAACCAGTTTAAAAGCCATTACCGTTCCGAACAGCGCATTGCTGGAAGAACAGGGGATTTACTATGTTTTTGTGCAGGTAACACCCGAGATGTTCGAAAAACGCGAGGTTAAAATCGGCGGAACTGATGGCCTGCTAACCGAAATAACTTCGGGATTAAGTACTGATGAGCGAATTGTAACACAAGGTGCGATGCAGGTAAAACTGGCAAAATCAACCGGAGCTTTGGATCCGCACGCCGGGCATGTTCACTAAAAAACAGACACTATGATTAACAATATTATAAAGTTCTCGCTGAACAACAAATACCTGATTATTTTGTGTTCGGTGGTGCTGGTAGTGTTCGGGATTTACACGGCCAAAAATATGGACATTGACGTGTTTCCGGACCTTACGGCGCCTACCGTAATTGTAATGACCGATGCACACGGAATGGCTCCCGAAGAGGTGGAGCGTCTGGTTACCTACCCCATTGAAACGGCAGTAAACGGAGCAATGGGTGTTCGTCGCGTGCGTTCATCTTCAGGACTCGGCTTTTCATTTGTATGGGTTGATTTCGATTGGGGCACCGACGTTTACAAAGCCCGCCAGGTGGTGAGTGAAAAACTGATTACCGTGCAGGAAGCCATGCCCGAGAATGTGGGTGAACCAATTCTGGCGCCACAATCGAGCGTAATGGGTGAAATATTTTTTATGAGCCTGCAAGCCGATTCTACCGACCTGATGACTTTGCGTTCGATCGCCGAATGGGATATTCAGCCCGTGATTTTGGCAACAGGTGGAGTTTCGCAGGTAACTATTATTGGTGGCGATTACAAACAGTACCAGGTACTGGCCGATCCGCTAAAAATGAATTTTTACGGCGTATCCATCAATGAGCTGGCCGATGCCTGCCGCGAGATGAGCCAGAATTCAACAGGTAAAATCGTGCGCGAACATGGTAACGAATATGTGGTTCGCGGTGTTGCCCGTACTTCAAATCCTGCAGAACTGGGAAATACTTTTATAAAAACCGTCAGTGGTAACCCTGTTCGGGTAAACGATGTTGCCGAAGTAAAAATTGGCAGTGCCGTAAAAATGGGCTACGCTTCGCACAATGCTAAAAAGTCGATTATTATTTCGGTTTCGAAACAGCCCAATACCAATACGCTGGACGTTACTGAGAACATTGAGCAAAAGCTGGAAGCAATGAAAGCTACGCTGCCTCCCGATGTAACCATAAATACTAAAATTTTCCGACAGGCAGATTTTATCGAAACTTCGGTTAATAATGTTCAACGTGCGCTGTTGGAAGGTGCCGTGTTGGTTATCATTATCCTGTTTTTGTTCCTGGGAAGTTTCAGAACAACAGTAATTTCCTTGCTTGCCATTCCGCTGTCGTTATTAGGATCGGTAATCGTGCTGAACCTTTTTGGTCTCAACATCAACACCATGAGTTTGGGTGGAATGACCATCGCAATCGGTTCGCTGGTTGACGATGCCATTATCGATGTTGAGAACGTATATAAACGTCTCCGGCAGAATTTCCAACTGCCAAAAGGCGAGCGACAAAGTGCATTCGCAGTGGTTTACGAGGCATCAAAAGAAATCAGGGCGTCTATTTTAAATGCAACACTCATTATTATCGTAGCTTTTATGCCACTCTTTTTCCTTTCGGGAATGGAAGGCCGCATGCTAAAACCGCTCGGAATTGCTTACATCGTTTCCTTGTTTATGTCGCTGATTGTTGCCATGACATTAACGCCACTACTTTCGAAAATGATGTTGTCGGGCGACAACTATTTATCACGGAAATCAAAAGAAAGCTGGCTGGCACGAAATCTCACTGTAGGTTACGAACGTTCGCTGGTTTGGGTGCTCAACCACAAAAAAATAGTGATATTCCCCATTCTTGGTTTGTTTGTGGTATCGCTGTTTATTTTTTCGGGATTTGGACGCAGTTTCCTTCCCGAATTTAACGAAGGAGCTTTAACACTTTCGGTAATTACTCAACCCGGAACATCACTGCACGAAAGCGATAAATTGGGTGAGCTGGTTGAAACCGAAATGCTTTCCATCCCTGAAGTGAACAGCACAGCACGACGTACCGGACGTGGCGAACTGGATACACACTCGCAAAGTACCAACAGTGCCGAAATTGATGTGAATTTTACGCTAAACGACCGCGAACTGGAAATATTTTTGAAAGATGTACGAAGCAAACTTTCCGGAATTCCGGGAATTGCGTTTACCGTTGGGCAACCTTTAGGGCACCGCATCGACCACATGCTTTCAGGAACCCGCGCCAACATTGCCATAAAATTGTTTGGCTCCGATTTAAACCGGATGTTTCAAATGGGTAACGAGATTAAGTCGCACATTGTTGACATCGACGGGCTGGTTGACGTAAACGTTGAACAGCAGGTTGAAATTCCGCAGATTCAGATTCGTCCAAATCGTAATATGCTGGCCTTTTACGGCATTCCTATTCACGAATTTAACGAATTTGTGGATATCGCATTGGGCGGTGAAAAAATGGCCGACATTTATGAAGGGCAACAAACATACGATTTGCTGCTTCGTTACAAAACCGATTACACCGACCAGATGGAAGGCATAACAAATGCACTGATCGATACCTCCGATGGGAAAAAAGTACCACTCAGCGAAGTGGCTGAAGTGGTTTCGGCAAGTGGACCAAATTCCATCAGTCGCGAAAATGTAAAACGTAAACTGGTAGTTTCGGCAAACGTTGCCGGACGTGATTTGCACAGTGTTGTAGAAGAAATCAAACAAAGTATAAACGAGAATATCGATTTACCGGAAGGCTATCGTGTTGAATACGGTGGACAGTTTGAAAGCGAGGAAAAAGCATCGCGCATGCTACTGCTCACATCCATTGCCGCGCTTTTTGTGATCTTCCTGCTTTTATTTCAGGAATTCAAAAACTTTAAACTGGCAGGTATCATTTTGCTGAATTTACCGCTGGCATTGATCGGTGGAATTTTTGCCATCATGCTTACTTCCGGAATGCTGAGTATTCCGGCAATTATAGGTTTTATCACACTTTTTGGTATTGCAACACGAAACGGAATTCTGCTGGTTTCGCGTTATCAAAGTCTGGAGCAGCAGGGCGAGAAACTGTACGACACGCTGGTACACGGATCAAAAGACCGTTTGTTACCTATTTTAATGACAGCACTAACAGCTGCTCTGGCGCTTATTCCGCTGGCAGCCAATGGCGATTTGCCGGGAAACGAAATACAAAGCCCGATGGCACAGGTAATTTTGGGAGGTTTGCTCACATCAACCATCCTGAATATATATGTGGTGCCCATCGTTTACTACGCCTTAAGCAAAAATGGAAACATAAAAAAGGATTTAAAATGAAACAACTGATAATCACACTTATATCAATACTGGCTCTTAGTCAATTTGCATCGGCGCAAGATAGCGTAGAAACCTTGTTGACAGAGATTGAACAAAACAACACCACCCTTTCGGCGCTCCGAAAAACGGTTGACGCTAAAAAAATGGGCAATAAAACAGGTATTCAACTGCAAAACCCGGAAGTGGAATTTCATTATTTGTGGGGCAATCCATCAGCTATTGGCAACCGCACGGATATCAGCGTTCAGCAGTCGTTTGATTTTCCGTCGGCTTATGCCTACCGCAACCAGATTGCAGAACTGAAAAATGAACAGGCCGAGCTGGAGTACAAAAAACAAAAGATGGATATTTTCCTCCAGGTGCGTTTGATTTGTGCCGAACTCACCTATCAGAATGCACTGCAAGCAGAATACCAAAAGCGACAGGAAAATGCCAGCCAGATTGCAAAATCTGTTAAAACAAAGCTCAATGCCGGAGAATCTAATATTCTGGATCAGAACAAAGCCAAAGTGACGCTTTTAAATACAGAAGCCGAACTTCGCCACATTGAAATTCAAAGGCAAACGCTTTTACAACTGCTGGCAACACTAAACAGTGGCATTGCTGTTGATTTTGAAAATACAGCTTTTCAGAATACGCCAATCACTACCGACTTTGAACAATGGATGACGCAAGCGGCCGTTAACAACCCGATGCTGGACTGGTTAGAACAGGAAATTGCCATTTCTGACAAGAACACGCAATTACAGAAAGCGCAAAGTCTGCCCAAACTAAATGCAGGTTACATGAGCGAAAAAGTAGTTGGCGAACATTTTCAGGGCGTTTCGGTGGGCGTTTCAATACCATTGTTTGAGAATAAAAACACCGTAAAATATGCCCGCCTGAAAAGCGAAGCGGCGAAACAAAGCGAAACCGATGCAAAGTTCCGTTTTTACAGTGAAATGAAAACGTTGCATGCCAAAGCAATCGGAATTCAACAAAACATTACACGGTTTCGTGAGCAGCTATCTTTGCAAAGCGATCTTAATCTGTTGCGTAAAGCGCTGGACAAAGGAGCGATTTCGCTAACCGAGTATCTATTTGAGCTAACAGTTTATTACGACAGCCTGGAAAAATTGCTTGATATGGAAAAGGAATTAAGCATTACCAGGGCGCAATTATTGATTTACAGCTAAGATTTTTTATTAATAATTGATTAAGCTGTTTAAGGACCAAAGTTAAATGGAGAACGTAGATCATGTATTGTTCTTGTTCACCCTCCCTCCGACTTTGGTCTTTTTGTTTCCTCACCACTCCTTATTTTGCAATGGCATCATCCTTACTGGTTCCACTTATTTTTATCTTCAATACCACCCAGTTAACATTGAAATGATCTTCAATATCTTCCTAGTTTTTGTTGCCTAAATCAATCTTATCCTTTAGTAGAGTTAATTTATCATTCCACAGTAACCATAAGAATTAGAATACGTTACTTAAATTAATTTTTACTTAAATCTTGGAAAGCATATATGCTCACAAATCAACGACCTAAGATCGTAATAGATTTCAAAAATGACACATAAATTATTTATATATCTATTTATATAGTTATTTAGATTGTATAACATATATTTGCGGCGAAAAAGAATCAAAAATGATTACTAATATGTCAACACAAAAATTCAATTACCTGGTATTATTGCTGTTATTAACGCCGGCAATAATAAAGGCACAGCCAAGACCATTAAGCTTGAGCGAGGCACTTACCCTTGCCCAGGAAAACAACCTTAATGTGAAAAGTGCCCAAGCCCGTGTGGAAGCCGCACGAGCCAGCTACCGAATGACAAACTCTGTTTTTTTACCGGGAGTGGAAGCGAGTCACACCGGCATGTCAACCAATGACCCGCTAAATTCTTTTGGGTTTAAATTAAAACAAGAGATTGTAACACAACAGGATTTTAACCCTGACCTGCTAAATGATCCGGGAAGTATCGAGAATTTCCAGACAAAAATTGAGTTGAAGCAGCCTTTGCTGAACCTGGATGGAATTTACGCCCGTAAGGCAGCCAAAAACCAATTGGATGCCATGTCGTTTCAGAGCAACAGGGTTAAACTGAACATTAA
Source organism: Draconibacterium orientale (assembly GCF_900111425.1). Taxonomy (NCBI): domain Bacteria; kingdom Pseudomonadati; phylum Bacteroidota; class Bacteroidia; order Marinilabiliales; family Prolixibacteraceae; genus Draconibacterium; species Draconibacterium orientale. The sequence goes on from NZ_FOHT01000011.1 coordinate 38,047, forward strand.
CTACGAAGTGAAAAAAGCGTATTTTATGCTTGAGCTGGCCGAGTCGTCGGTTGAGGTACTGCAAAAATCAGTTGCCGTAGCGGAAGAAGCTTTACGCTTAACAAAAAACAATGCTGAACAGGGATTTGCCAAAGAAGCTGATGTGCTGGAAGCCTCCGTTCGTGTTGAAGAACGCAAGAATCAGTTATTGGAAGCACAAAACCAGCGCCAAACAGCTAACGACTTTTTGGCGTACTTATTAGGAATGGAATTCAGCGAAGTGATTGAAACTACCGATTCGCTTATTCAACCACCAATGCAAGTGATTATCGACCGAAATTCGGTAAACCTCGAAAACCGTTCGGATATGCTGGCTTACCAAAAACAAATTGAGGCCGGCGAGAACATGGTAAAATCGAATAAAATGAAATTCGTTCCGCGCCTGAATGCTTTTGGTGCCATGGAATGGAACGACGAATCGTTGTTCGGAACCTCAGCTAATAATTATATGGTTGGCGCTTCTTTAAGCTGGAGTCTGTTTAGCGGATATAAAAATGCAGGAGCCATTCAACACGCCACTGCACAGTTGGACGAAGCACGAATTAACTACGAAGATTACCTGTCTCAAAGCCAGATTGAAATCAATCGTGCAACACGTAAAATGGAACTGAATTATAACCGAATCCAATCGAGCAAACTGGCAAAAGAACAGGCACAGGAGTCGTTACGAATCCGCACCAACCGTTTTGAGCAAGGACTGGAAAAAACGGCTGATCTACTCATGTCTGAAGCCCTCACTTCGCAAAAAGAATTAGAATACATACAAGCCATTTATAACTACAAGCAATCCATTTTCGAAATGGAATTGCTTATCGAACAAGATATTAACGAATAAACGCCATATTTAAGATGAAAACACCAGTACAAAAATCAAAACTCATAATCGCAATTGCACTGTTATCAATAATTGCAATCTCATGTGGTAACAAAGAAAAAGAACAGGCCACGGGATCACAGGAAAAAGTTGCGGCAGAAACTGCTGTTGCAAAATTGGCTGATTACCCGGTAGTACATAGTTTTTCAGGCAAACTGGAAGCCGACAAACAAAGTAATTTAAGCACCCGTATTATGGGGCAAATTCAGCGTATTTACGTTAAACCAGGCCAGAAAGTAAACCAGGGCGATCTGTTGATCCAGATCAGAAACCAGGATATTCTGGCGAAGAAAGCACAGGTGGAAGCAAGTAAAGTTGAAGCCAGCACTGCTTATGAAAGCGCTGAAAAAGATTTAAAACGTTACGAAGCGCTCTACGCGGCAAACAGTGCGTCGGACAAAGAAATGGACGATATGCGTACCCGTTACGACATGGCCAAAGCACGTTTGGCTGCCGTTGAGCAAATGGAAAACGAAGTAGAAGAAAACATGCGTTATGCATCGATTCGTGCCCCTTACAGCGGAGTAATCACCACCAAATTCGTTCAGGAAGGCGACATGGCCAATCCGGGAATGCCTTTATTGAGTATGGAAAGCCCATCGCAATGGAAAGTAATTGCACGCATTCCTGAAGCCGACATCGCAAAAGTTCAGTTGAATGATGCCGTTCAAGTAAAATTCACTGCAGCAAATGCAGAACTGGAAGGAAAAATTATCGAAATAAATCCATCAACCACAAATACCGGTAACCAATATATGGCAAAGGTTTTAGTTACCGTTCCTGAAAACTGTACGGCAAAATTGTACAGCGGAATGTATGCCGAAGTATTGTTTGAGTATGGAACACAAAAACGCATCCTGGTTCCGGAATCAGCTTTGATCCATCGTGGTCAGCTGGTTGGAATTTATGCTGTTGGCCAAACAGGAAATGCCCTGCTTCGCTGGGTAAAAACAGGCAAAACATTTGGCGACAAAATTGAAATCATTTCAGGCTTATCGGATGGAGAACAATATGTGGTGAAGTCTGACAGCAAACTTTTTGACGGAGCAATTATAGCTTCCAATTAAGCAAAAAGTAATTCCTAAGTGAATTACCCCTGTCGCTTCAATGAAGCTCCTGTTCCGTCAGCCGACGGAGACAATCGGAACAAAGTGACGATAGTGGGTCTATTAAACGGAACTTAAAAAATGAATTTAAGAGAGAAAAAAAAATGAAAACAGGATTTGCCGGCGGAATAGCCAAACAATTTATAAACTCAAAATTAACGCCGCTGTTGATGATTGCTTTTATGGCAATCGGTATCTACAGCTCGTACCTGACTCCCCGCGAGGAGGAACCGCAAATTGATGTACCAATTGCTGATATCCTCTTTAGTTATCCGGGAGCCAGCCCAAAAGAAATTGAATCCCGCGTGATGCAACCGCTCGAAAAAGTGGTAGCCAATATTCCGGGAGTTGAATACGTTTACTCTACCTCAATGCCGGGCCAGGCCATGCTTATCGTTCAGTTTTACGTTGGCGAAGACATCGAACGTTCGTTGGTTAAAATGTACAACGAAATTATGAAGCACATGGACCAGATGCCGCACGGAACAAGTTTGCCTTTGGTAAAAACACGTTCTATCGACGACGTGCCGGTGTTGGGACTAACTTTCTGGAGCGAGAATTACGACGACTATCAGTTGAAACGAATTGCCCAGGAAGTAAATAACGAAATTGAACAGGTTACCGATGTATCGGAAACGAAAGTAATTGGAGGCCGTTCACGCCAGATCCGCGTCGTTTTAAACAACGGAGCAATGGCCCGCTACAACGTTGATGCATTGAGTATTGCACAAAAAATACAGACTGCCAATCAGCAATTCAATACAGGTGCTTTTAACAAGAATGATGTGGAATACCTGGTTGAAGCCGGTGAATTTCTGCAAACATCGGATGATGTTTCCAACCTGGTTGTTGGCATCCACAACGGAAGCCCGGTTTACCTGAAACAGGTGGCCGAAATTCTTGATGGTCCGGAAGAGCCGATTCAGTATGTGAATTTTGGTTACGGAATGATGGACGAAAAGAAAAATGAATTTGCAGGCGAATATGGAGCAGTAACGATTTCTGTAGCAAAACGCCGTGGTGCTGATGCGATGAAAGTTTCTGACCAGATTTTGGAAAAGATCAGCCATCTTGAAAAAGACCTGATTCCTGCTGACGTTCATGTTGATGTAACCCGTAACTACGGCGAAACAGCCTCGCACAAAGTCTCGGAACTGTTGATGCACCTTGCCGGAGCGATTATCGCGGTAACTTTTGTGGTAATGCTTGCCATGGGTTGGCGCGGTGGACTGGTTGTATTCCTGTCGGTACCGATTACCTTCGCCCTAACCATGTTCAGCTACTATTTCCTCGATTACACACTGAACCGGATTACGCTTTTTGCACTGGTTTTTGTAACAGGTATTGTGGTTGACGACTCGATTATTATCGCCGAAAACATGCACCGGCATTTTAAGATGAAAAAATTGCCATTCATTCAGGCCGCATTGCGCTCGATCGATGAAGTGGGTAACCCAACAATTCTGGCCACATTTACGGTAATTGCGGCGGTATTGCCAATGGTTTTCGTATCCGGATTAATGGGGCCTTACATGAGCCCGATGCCTATTGGAGCGTCTATTGCAATGATCTTCTCGTTGCTGGTTGCATTAACGATTACTCCGTACCTCGCTTTCCGTTTACTAAGAGTTATTGAGAAAGACGACAAAGTAAAAAAGGCATTCAAACTCGAAAATTCGCCGATTTATAAGATCTATTATAAAACGATGAACCCAATGTTGGAATCGCCGTTGAAACGCTGGACATTTATAGGAACGATCACATTTTTACTTCTGGCATCAACAACGCTGGTTTATTTTAAAATGGTAGCCGTAAAAATGCTTCCGTTCGATAATAAAAACGAATTCCAAGTAATTATCGACATGCCGGAAGGAACCACGCTTGAGCGCACTGCTGCCGTTACAAAAGAACTGGCAGCATACATTGCTCAACAGGAAGAGGTATTAAATTACCAGTCGTATGTAGGAACTGCTTCGCCAATGAATTTTAACGGTTTGGTGCGTCACTACGATTTACGCCGTGGTTCAAATGTATCTGATATACAGGTGAACCTGACGGACAAAACCGAGCGTAAAGCACAAAGTCACGACATTGCAAAAGCTATGCGTCCGGGTATTCAGCAACTGGCAAAAAAATTCAACGCCAATGCAAAAGTTGTAGAGGTTCCACCTGGTCCACCGGTACTTTCAACATTGGTTGCCGAAATTTACGGACCTGATTACGACCAACAAATTGAGGTTGCCCGCCAGGTAAAAGACTTATTTGCCGAAACGGCCGATGTGGTAGATATCGACTGGCAGGTGGAAGACGACCAGGTAGAATACAAATTCAATGTACTGAAAGAAAAAGCGGCTTTGGCTGGTGTTTCAACTCAGCAGGTGGTAAACAGCGTTGCTATGGCGCTTGGCGGGCAGGAAGTAGCACAACTTTACGCTGAAAAAGAACACGAGCAGGTTGGTATTGCATTGCGCTTTTCGGAAGATGAACGCTCTAGCATTGAAGACCTGAAGAAAATAAACATCATGAGCATGACCGGCCAAAAAGTGGCACTTGGCGATGTGGTTGAGATAAAAGAAGAAATTCAGGACAAAAGCATTTATCGCAAAAACCAAAAACGTGTAGTTTATGTAACTGCCGACATTGCAGGAGCTTTGGAAAGTCCGGTTTACGGCATTCTGGATATGAGTGATAACCTCGATAAAATCGAGCTGCCTGAAGGTTACACATTGAATGAAGAGTTTACACAGCAGCCTTTCGTTCAAGACAATTACAGCTTAAAATGGGACGGCGAGTGGCAAATTACCTACGAAGTATTCCGCGATTTGGGAGCTGCGTTTGCAGTGGTTCTCCTGGTAATTTACCTGCTTATCATCGGTTGGTTCCAAAACTTTACAGTGCCGTTTGTAATGATGGTTGCCATTCCACTTTCGTTAGTTGGTATTCTTATTGGTCACTGGCTGATGGGCGCATTCTTTACAGCAACTTCAATGATCGGATTAATTGCGCTGGCGGGAATTATGGTCCGAAACTCCATACTGCTCATCGACTTTATAAATCTCCGGCTTAAGGACGGAGCGCCGCTAAAAGACGCGGTAATAGAAGCGGGAGCAGTACGAACCACTCCTATCCTGCTTACTGCCGGAACTGTTGTAATTGGTGCCGTGGTAATTTTATTCGACCCTATTTTCCAGGGGCTTGCAATTTCACTAATGGGTGGAACAATTGCATCAACATTCTTAACACTGGTTATTGTTCCGCTGATTTATTACATGACCGAGAAGAAAAAATACCCGGTAGAAAATGCGCCGGTTGTGCATACTGAAGAAACCAATATTGAATTAACGAACAAGGAGGACAAACAATCATGAAATTTGTAATTATTCAAAGCGCCGAAGCTTATCATCATGAGCTGGAGCAGATCTTTCGCGACATAAAGATTAATTCGTACAGCGAATTGCCCGTTGATGGTTTTATGGAAAGCGCCGATGGGAATTCAGATATTTCCAACTGGTTCGGATCGTCGAAAAATCCATATCGTTACTTCATTTCATTTACCTTTTTGGAAGAGGATAAGGCAAATGAACTTCTTGAGCGAATAAAAAGATTTAATGACGAAGCCGAAGGAATTAGCCCGATAAGTGCCTTTATTTCGGCTATCGAAAAATTTGTATAATCACTTATTTAAAAATTAATCACAACAAAAATAGATTACCATGAAAGAGAGAATAATACGCGCAGTTGCAGGAATATTTGTGTTGACTAGCATTCTATTGGCCATATTCGTTAATATTTACTGGCTTGGCCTGGCAGGTTTTGTTGGATTGAATTTATTTCAATCGTCGATTACAAAATTTTGCCCACTGGAGTATTTCCTTGAAAAGGCCGGAGTAGAATAGCGCTGCAATGTGCTTTTTGCGTTAAATAAAAGGTTGTCTGTTACAGGCAACTTTTTTGTATTTATCATAATATTCTTTGAAAACTTCCAGTAATTTCGTCTATCTTGTAGCTCATACCAACTCAAATAAAATCAAAAAAAATGACAGAAAGTACAAACAAAAAAGTTGCCGAAAGCTTATGGAAACTCATAATGGCCCGGGGCATAATCCTTATCGTTATAGGGTTAATATTACTCCTGTTCCCTCAGGCAACACTTACCACACTAATATTTATACTCGGAATTTACCTGCTTATTGATGGGATTGTAACCCTCTTCAACACCTACAAACAAAAAGATGTCAGAAAAAACTGGTGGTGGGGGTTAATTACCGGAGGTCTTGGAATTATTGCAGGATTAATTGTGGTGTTAAAACCATTTTCCAGCACGGTACTTACTACCTCATTTTTAATGTGGTTTTTAGGACTGGTTGCATTAATAAATGGAATTTCAGGAGTTGTTACCGGAATACGGATAAATAAATACCACACCGGCGCACGTTCCATGATTTGGGGTGGAATATTTTCAATCGTCCTTGCTATTATTCTAATTTCCTCGCCATACACATCCGCGCTGGTGGTTGTTAAAATATTCGGCTCATTCGCCATTTTTGCAGGAATAATAACTATTTTTCTCGCAAACCGTGTAAAAAAGAAAGCACAGGAGATAGAAGAATAATTGGACATTTTTTTCAACTTGCAGGAAAATGCAAAATCTGGTATCAATTTAGGTTTTGCATCTTTTGTGTTTTTACGAATTACAAATCTCATGCCTTAATAAACATTTGTTCACCTAATTACTTGTTTAAATAAAATATTTGAACTAATTTTGTAAAGAACATATGTTTATGATATGAAAACAATAATTACTTCATCCGGAGACAACGTAAACGCTAAATTTGATTTACGGTTTGGACGTGCAGGTTGGTTTTGTGTGTACGACAAAGAAACGCATACCACCAACTTTATCGAAAACAGTTTTAAAAACTCAAATGGAGGAGCCGGAACAAAATCTTCGGAAATGGCTGCAGAATTAGGTGCAGAACAAATCATCTCGGGTCATTTTGGCCCAAAAGCCAAGGATATGCTGGATAAGTTTAATATCCGAATGATAGAACTAGACGATGAAGAGCTGAATGTGAAAGATGTTATTTTAAAAATTGAAAACAATTAGAAACAATGCCAGGATTAGACAAAACCGGACCAATGGGACAAGGAGCCCAAACCGGCAGAAAACAAGGAAGATGCAACACTGCATTAACCGATGACCTGTTTACCAGATTTGGATTTGGAAGAAGAGGCGGAGGCAGAGGCTTAAGAAACAGAAATCTTGCTGCTGACGACTCTATTCAAACAGGTTGGGGACGCGGAAAAGGAAGAGGTCGTGGCCGTGGATTTGGCCGTTTAGATAATTAATAATTTAAAATACGCATGAGTAAAAAAATTGCTGTTCCTGTTGATGAAAACGGGATTTTAGACGGACATTTCGGACATTGCAAATATTTTGCCCTGTTAAATGTTGAAGACACAACCATCGTTAACGAAGAGCGGGTAACACCCCCACCTCACGAGCCGGGAGTATTGCCTAAATGGTTGGCAGAAAAAGGTGTTACCGATGTATTGGCCGGAGGAATGGGACACAAAGCCATACAAATATTCAACTACAACAATGTAAATGTTTTTGTTGGGGCGCCCAAAATTGCTGCCGAGGAATTGGTACAAGGTTACCTCGAAAAAACAATTGAGTTTACGGCAAACTACTGCGATCATTAAATGCCGGAATATCCGGCATAGGAAATATTACAATAAACACAGTGATAAAAGAATGCATACTGATTTTTGCATCCTACATTACTGATAGTTAGCTACTAAATCGGAATTCCCCGGCCAAAAGACCGGGGAATTTTTAAATCAATTCACATGCAAATTGCCATAGCAAGCGGTAAAGGTGGTACCGGAAAAACAACCGTTACCCTTAACCTTTATTACTTCTTATCTGAAAAATACAATAACCAGGTGCAATTAATCGATTGCGATGTGGAAGAACCCAACGATTTGCTTTTTTTCCCTCAAGCGAAAAAAGAAGCAGAAAAGAAGGTTTTTACCATTGTTCCTGAAATTGATAAAACCAAGTGCACGTATTGTAAAAAATGTGTTGAATGGTGCGAATTCAATGCAATAAGCATCGTTACGAAACTGAAATTTGCAGAAGTAAATTACGAGCTTTGCCATTCGTGTGGCGCTTGTTTTGAAGCTTGTTCGTTTGATGCGCTTAAGCAGATTCAACATCCGCTTGGCAGCATTTCAGATTACCAGACATACTTCGGTGCCGGAATATCGGAGGGACGGCTTGAAATTGGTTCTGCCATGCAAACGGCATTGATTAAGAAGGTAAAAAAACAAACTGATTCCAAACAGAAAATTACCTTGCTTGATGCACCTCCCGGAACAAGTTGTCCGGTTGTAGAAACGGTATCTACGGCCGATTACGTAGTTTTGGTTACCGAACCAACTCCGTTTGGCCTGCACGATTTAAAAATTACAGTTGAGCTGCTAAAAGAAATCCATAAACCATTTGGCGTAGTTGTGAACAAGGCCGGTTTGGGAAATGACGATATTTATCGGTTCTTAGAAGAAAACAACATCGGGTTACTGGGTAAAATACCGTTTTCAAAAGCTTATGCTGAGAATTATTCGCGAGGTGCTTTGTTTGAAAATATCCCCAATGAAATAGAACAATCCTATCATTCAATCATTGGTAAACTAGCCACCATAATCAACTAAAATGAAAGAAATTACCATACTCAGCGGAAAAGGTGGTACAGGAAAAACAAGTATTACAGCGGCATTAGCTTCGTTGGCCACCAACGCTGTATTTTGCGATAACGATGTTGATGCTGCCGATTTACATTTAATTTTAAAACCCGATATAAAAGAAACGCATCCGTTTGATAGCGGATCGCTGGCTTTTATCAACCCCGAAGAATGCACCAACTGCGGAACCTGCCAGGAAGCTTGTCGGTTTGAAGCCATTTTCACGAACGAAGCCGGTTTCCCGGAGGTCAATCCCTATCAGTGCGAAGGTTGTCGGTTATGCGAACGACTTTGTCCGGTCGGTGCCATTCAAATCAACCAAAACCTGAACAACCAGTGGTTTGTATCCAACACTCGTTTTGGTACGATGGTTCATGCAAAAATGGGCCCCGGCGAAGAAAATTCGGGGAGACTGGTAACGCAAATACGGGAAAAAGCCAAAGAAATGGCCCGGGAAAATAAAGCACAATTTGTAATCAACGACGGCCCGCCGGGAATTGGCTGCACCGCCATTTCTTCAATAACCGGAACAAATGCCGTGTTACTGGTTATCGAGCCAACTATTTCAGGCCTGCACGATGCCAAACGTTTAGTGGAACTGGTTAATTCGTTCCAGGTGCCACTTTATGCAATCATCAATAAACACGATATAAATTCGGAATTTACAGCAACGGTTGAGCGCTACTTAGGCGATACGAATATTCCACTTGTTGGCAAAATCCCATTTTCTGAACTGTTTGTTGAATCGATGTTACACGAAAAATCGTTGGTTGAATACGTACCGGATCATCCAATTAGTTTAAATTTAAAAACCATTTGGGAAAAAATCAGCACTAACCAAATTTAAAATAACATGCTAACAATATCGGTTCTAACAGACAATACTGCGGGCGGGCAATTTCTTGCAGAGCATGGCCTCTCCTACCTTATTGAAATCGACAACGAAAAGATTTTATTCGATGCCGGCCATTCCAATGTGTTTTTGAAAAATGCCCAAAAGCTAAAAATCGAGATTGAAAACGAGGTAAAAACAGTTGTTTTAAGTCATGGCCACTGGGATCATGGAAACGGACTAAAGTATCTATCAAATAAGACTTTAATAACGCATCCGGCCAGTTTTTCAAAACGTTACCGAAAAATCGATCACACAACTGTTGGAATGGATCTGACAAAAAATGATATTGAAAAACTATTTACATTAAAGGAAAGCAAAGACCCGCTACAACTTACGGAAAACCTTTTCTTTTTAGGCGAAATACCACGAAATAACGATTTTGAGAGCCAAGCAACCAGCTTTGAATTTGCTGATGGCTCTGATGATTTTATTCCCGATGACTCAGCACTGGCTGCAATTGTAAATAATGAACTGATAGTGATTACCGGCTGCTCGCATTCCGGCATTTGCAATATTTGTGAGCACGCTAAAAAGGTTAGCGGAGTGAATAAGATAAAAGCTGTAATCGGTGGTTTTCACCTGAAAAAGCAAAACAAACAATCGTTAAAAACCGTTGAATATTTCAAGAAAAATAAGGTAGCGAAACTTTTACCATCGCACTGCACCGCACTTCCGGCACTGGCATTATTTCATTCAACATTTAAAACTGAGCAGGTAAAAACAGGAATGGTCTTCAGGTTTTAATAGGCTTGTTGAAATACAATTTCGCTGATTGCTGCAACTTTCTCATTTTTTGGATCGACATAAATACGAACTGTCAATTTGCGATCAATAACTTTCACAACTCTTTCCGAAGTCCATTTTTGCTCTCCTGCATTCAGATTGTAGGTAGCAGCTTCAACACCTTCGTATTCCATTTTTTGCCACGAAGGCAGTTCCACATCTCCCACCTGTGACCGTACCCGATAAACACCGTTTCGCACATTAATTTCGTAATCAAAATAATTATCCGGATTACGACATTCTGCCTCAGAACCCCCGAACAGCACTTTCTTTAGCCGGGCATTCCCTTGTTCGCCTTTTGTACAAAACATTACTTTATCAGCAGTGTTCCAAACTCCTAAGCCCCATCCCATACCAGCATATTCCTCAAAGGCAAGCAGGTTTTTTCGGTTTCCATTACTTTGCGGTGGCCGCGCAAAATCCACTTTTCCGCGTGTAAACGATTTTGTAAAATTAAAGCTGTTTTTAAAATACAACTCGTAAAGCTGTGGGAAAAAATTTACACAATTGGCATATCGGTTTTCGTAACCAGGAATGGTATCGCTTTTTACTACTGCCAGTTGCAGATAAGCCCAGTTTTCGTCTCCCCAAACCGTTCCTAAAAGCTCTCCCATTCTAACTTCCTGCCCTTCTTTTACTTGAATTGTGTTGGCGTATAAACGATCATATACATAAAATACAGATGGATTTGAGTTGCTCTGCAAAAGAACACAGCACTGCTTACTGTTGCGACCGTTTTTTTGATCTTCCACCCAAACAACTTTACTATCTTCAATGGCCAGCAACCAATGCTTTTCAATGCCCCGCGAACCGGTTAAAGCAATTCCGATTCCTTCGTTCGCGTTGGCTTCACCTCCGGAATTAGATCCTTTTGCGAGGTACGAAAACATATGATTATCTTCGTTCATATTCCAGTTAAACCCATCGTTATAACTCACCGGAAAACGATATGAATCGGGGTTGAGCATCATATTTTGGTTATCCGACAAACAAATCAGTGCATCCTTTTTTAATAATCCGTGCGCCGCTTTATTTGCAACCAGATTTTTTACATTTCGATTATCAGCAATAAAAGCACGTACTATATTTGAACTCATTGGCAAACTGCGTCGGCTTACTTTCAGCTCGATCGTATCATTATCAACACTCAGTTTGTTGTAGTGATTTTTCATATCGAGCAGCACCACATTAATCCCCATAAACAGAATGGTGTCTCCTATATTGGCATTGAAGTAATGGCAGTTCCCCCAACTAAAATCGGGTTCGGTTACCGTCTGCGCATTACCCAAAAGACTAACACAGGTAAGTAAAAATATAATGATCAGTCGTTTCACTTCCTAATTTCAATTAAAGCCAGTTATCGTTTGTATTTCAAAAACACCTTAAAACGGTTTTACCCTGAAGCCTGATTTAAAAATTCAGGAGCAAAAACCTCTCTTTAACAAAACTATCAATAAAAGTAGTGTTTAGAAAATTATGATACATGAAAGCAACCTGCACATGTATTTTTCTGTCTGTAATAAAGAAACTGCTGAATTTAATCAGTTTTTAATAAGATTTAGGAAGAAGCGTATTTAACATACTCCCCTTTTTTAGTAATTTTGATAGCGTTCAGAAAACAATTGACCCAATGATTAGATCACTCCTCGTTATCACGTTAATTATTTTTGCCGTTGTGCATGGCAACGCTCAATCGGTTGGGCTTGTGCTCAGTGGCGGTGGCGCCAAAGGAATGGCTCATATTGGAGTGATACGGGTTTTGGAAGAAAACAACATTCCAATCGACTACATATCAGGAACTTCGATTGGAGCTATTGTTGGTGGTCTTTATGCTGCCGGTTATTCTACCGAGGAAATGGAAGAACTTTTTAAATCGGATGATTTCTATTTCTGGTCAACCGGGAAAATACAACGCGAATACCGCTATTATTTTAAACGTCAGGAAGACGATCCAACCTGGGTTCAACTGCGTGTGGCCAAAAAGGATGAAAAAGTAAAAATTCTGCCTCCAACCAATATTATTCCAGGTGAACAAATGGATTTTGCGTTTATGGAATTAACGGCTGCAACCAGTGCTGCCTGTAACTATGATTTTAACCAGCTGATGGTGCCTTATTTTTGTATTGCTGCCGACGTAAATAACAGTAAACCGCTGGTTTTACGCAATGGCGATTTGGGAAATGCCATGCGGGCATCGATGACGGTTCCACTTTATTTTAAGCCCATCGAGATTGACGGGAAATTATTGTTCGACGGCGGTTTGCTAAATAACTTCCCCACCGACCATATGAAAGAAATATTTAACCCGGACATTATTATCGGGCATAAGGTTGCTGATGATGTTAAAGCTGCCGATGCCGATGATGTTATGCGGCAAATTTCGAATATGGTGATGCGGCCAACTAATTTTGAGATTAAACCTGCAGACGGGATTTTGCTGGAAACAAAATTTGACAATGTTGGACTTCTCGATTTTAATAAAATTGATACTGTTCTGGCGCGTGGAGAACAAACCACACGGGCCAAAATAGATAGTATAAAACAACTGATTAAACGTCGTGTTCCGAAGGAAGTGATTCAGGCAAAACGCGACAGTTTTAATGCACGAAAGCCCGAACTCAACTTTCAAAACATTCAGGTTGAAGGCGTTACCGACCCCATGCAACGACAATATATCATCCATAGTATTAAACACCGGAATAACATCGTGTCGCTTTCTACATTAAAAACAGAATATTTTAAATTAATTGCCGATGAACAGTTGAAATCGATTCACCCCATTACACGCTACAATCCCGGAACGGGTTATTTCGATCTGCATTTAAAAGTCGAGCCCGAAAAACGTCTGGATTTGAGTATTGGCGGTAATATTTCAACCAAGCCCATTAACCAGGGCTTTGCGGCTATTAATTTCCGGAGTTACAACAGCAGAGCCTACTCGCTTCATTCAAACATTTACTTTGGGCGGTTTTACAGTTCATTTAAACTGGGTGGCCGCATTGATTATCCAACCGCGCTGCCCTTCTATCTCGAATCGTATTTAACTTTTAACCGCTGGGATTATTTTTCGTCGAGTACCGAGCTGATTTTCGAGGATGTTCGTTCGCCGTTCATCATAAAAGATGAAACCAGTTTCAGGCTCGAAACCGGTTTTCCGCTGGGCTTGCACAGTAAAATTTATGCGGGAATTGCCTATTCTTCTGCCAGTAACGATTTTTATCAAACCGATGAATCAGAAGAAGGAAATAAAGCCAATAACTCAAAATTTAACGCATTCGTTTCGAAGTTGGCATTCGAAAATAACTCACTGAATTACAAGCAGTATGCAACAGAAGGCGCTTACCGCGGAATTGATGGAAGATTTGTAATTGGTGAAGAAAAATACCTGCCCGGAAATAGTACAAACTACCAAACGCAATTGAACAAACAGAATTATTTTCAGCTTCACGCCCACGCGTTGCGCTATTTCTCGTTGGGTGAACGATTTGTTCTGGGGACACACCTCGAATCATTTTTAAGTACAAAAGAATTGTTTCGCACGTACCGGTCAACAAAACTTTCAGCTCAGGGATTTACGCCAACGCCTCACAGCAAATCGCTGTTTATTAACGAATTTAATTCGAACAATTACCTGGCAGGAGGTTTAAAAGCCATATTTAAATTCTCGCCCGATGTCCATCTTCGTGTTGAAGGTTATGGTTTTTGCCCTATTCATGAAGAGTTGGAACAACCAGATCTGACAGCAATTAAAAGCGATGATTTTATCGATAATTATTATCTGCAGGGGCTGGCTGCATTGGTTTATCAAACGGGAATTGGTCCGGTAAGTCTTTCGTTCAACTACTACGAAAAAAGTAATACCAATCTTTATGTTACGCTGAATTTTGGTTATATCCTCTTTAACAATCGAGGTTTGTAAATTAAGAAACCAAATTAATCACGAACATTATTTACCATTCCTGAAGGAAGGTCAAAGGATAGTTCTACAACCCCACAGAATTTCTCGTGTTCCATCCATGGTTTTTGGGTAACTACCTTTGCTACACCGTTTTTTTCGGTGGTATATGTATTCTCGGTTGGTATAACCAGCATTTCACGAAGTTTGGTTTTCGATGGCTCGGGATGACAATCCAGCAGGTTTGTTCCCAACAGTTTTTCGCCACCATATTTTTCGAACTGCCGAATGGAAAAATCGTTCATATAAACAATAATGCCTTCCGTATTGCAAACTGTAATTGCTCCGTCAAATCCGTCCATCCAGTTTACGTGGTAATCTTTCAGCATCATTTTTTACGGTAGCATTTCACCCATTCAACATCAAAACTGGCTGATGATCCGGGTAATTTATCAATTACAAGAGTTGAAGCATTTAGCTCTAACGGTTTATTTAAATCGTTACTGTTCAGCTGCAAAACCTCCTGTTCATTAATTTTCCAGGTGAAAGTTGCTCCCGATTTTTCGAGCGAGAAAATATAAGCTCCTTTTTTCAGGTTATTAATCTCCAATCCTTCCGAAGCTATTTTTCCACTACCGTTCATGGTGTAAATTCCCAGAATATTTTTCGCCCCCATTTCAACCAGGTTAGCACGCGGAACGTTGCTGCCATTAGCGAGGAAAAAAGAACTGGCCACCTGTTTTACCGGATTAAAGAAAATTTTCGCTTCAACAATTCCATCTCCCAACCGGAAATTCTCGCCCGAACTGATCATTCCCGAAGTATAGTCAAACTCAGCCGGTACAAAGCCGGCAGGCATTTGCCAAACCATACCTTCCTTGTTTTCTCTTTTAACCTGAATACTGAGTTTATTACCGGTTTGAATGTTGGCACCGTTGGTGAAAATACTTAAGTCGCCCGACATTGCATAGTTTTGCCCCAGGGTTTTTGAAGCGGTTAACGAACTGGTCATCCATTTCGTATCATCCAGTTTTTTATCGGCAAACGTATCTTCAAAAACCACATCCCAGTTTTTGAAAAAGTCAAAATCGCTGCTGTCTTTGTATTTAAAGTATTTTACAAATTCAGGTTTCTTCTTGTCGGTTTCGTATTGTTTTAACTTTTGGGCATCTTCCGTTTTTTCCCAGCGTTTTTTGTCTTCCAGCCACGCTTTTTGCTTTTTATAGTCGTCTGATTCAATCAACTCCTTCAACTCATTATGTCGCTTTAAATCAAACGATTCTTTAACGTCGAGATAATTTTTGTAGAATTTCGATTTCTCGTATTTCAATACAAAAGTTACCACAGGGTCAGCCGCCAGTTTTTTATAATCCGAGTATTTTTTGTAGGCTTCGCTTTTTTCAAACTTCTTCTTGTCTTTTAAAAAGGCAACCTTCTTTTTGAATTCCTCAGTGTTTACCTGTTCTTTTAATTCCTTATAACGAACCAGGTTATGACTTCCACTGATTTCGTGATACAACTTCAGTTTTTTCGATTTCTCGAACTTGAAATAATTTTTAACTGCCAAATCTCTACTCAAGCGGTTGAACTCTTTCTTTTTTTCCTTATCGTTTACTGCAACCGTTTTTAGTTCCTTATACTTTTTCAGTTTATCCGAAGCTTCAAATGCCTTGTGTTGCTTCAGTTTTTCAGAACCTTCCAACTCATTATACGCTTTTATGCCGGCCGATTTTTCAAGCTTTTTTAATTCCTTTAAATGCTTCTCTTCTGCCGATCCCTTAAAAACATGGCCTTTAATTTCCTTTTTGTCATTTTCAAAATCGCCGTCTTTCACGTATTCTTCCAAAGCATAAAAATCGGCCAGTTTTTTCGATTCTTTTTCTTTCTCATACCGAACCAGATCAGCAGAACCTTCTACCTTAAAATAATTCTTTATGCGTGCAGCTTTTTGCAAACGCTGAAATTCCTTTAACTGCTTTTCCTCTTCACTTCCTTTAAACGACTGCCCTTCAACCTGCTTCCTTTTCGAGGCAAATTCACTGGAAGTAACATATTTTTCCAACGCTAAAAATGCCTTCAGCTCTTCCGTATTTTCCGTTTTTAAAAACTCAGCATAATCGTCGGCTAATTGTTTGCGCTTTTTCTCGATAAGCTCAACCGACTTGATTTTGCCGGTAAGTTGAAGTGAAAAGATTTTAAATGACATCTGGTTTGTTATTAGATTCGTATTTGTATCAAAAATAAAAATTTAATGCGTTTTTTTATATTAAAACGTAATATTCTCAGGAATTCTGAAAACTTCCTCCTTTTTGTTTAACATATTCAATGTTTTTAACAAAATCACCGAATAAAAACAAAAGTGTTGGTCTTAGCTGTTTATATGTTTTTCGCGCTGCCATTGGTGTTCGTCGTTATTTTAAATAGTTTTGGTGAGATTAAAAAGCAAAAAATGATTAAACACTCGGAATTAATATTAAACAATGATGGAAGTATATTCCATTTACATTTGAAACCCGAAAATATTGGTAAACAAATTATTCTTGTGGGCGATCCAGCCCGCGTTGATACCATTACCGGTTTTTTCGACACAATAGAGTTTTCAGTCCAAAACCGTGAATTTAAAACGGTTACCGGGTTTTACAAGCAGAAGAAAATTTCAGTTATTTCAACCGGAATTGGCACCGATAATATTGATATTGTATTAAACGAACTGGATGCGCTGGTGAATATCGATCTGGAAACACGAAGTATAAAAAAGCAGCTCAGTTCGCTTGATATCGTTCGTATAGGCACTTCGGGAGGATTACAAACCGATCTTCCAGTAAATAGTTTTGTGGTTTCTGAAAAGTCGATTGGCTTTGATGGGTTGCTCAATTATTACGCTAACCGCGAACATATTTCCGACATGGAGTTTGAAGCCGCTTTCCGGCAACATACACAATGGAGTGATTCGCTGGCAGCACCTTACACGGTTGATGCCGGGCAAAATTTACTGGATAAATTTTCGGACGAGCGCTTTAAAAAAGGCGTTACCATTTCGGCACCGGGCTTTTATGCTCCGCAAGGCCGGGAATTGCGTTTACCTTTGGCTTTTCCTCAACTGAATGAGCTGATTGAAACATTTTCGTATAAACAGCTGCGGATTACCAATTTCGAGATGGAAAGCTCGGCCATTTATGGTTTATCGAAACTAATGGGGCATAATGCGCTTACGGTATGTTTAATTATTGCCAACCGCGTAACGCTTACCGCCAACGAAAACTACCGCGACGAGATGAAAAAATTAATTAAAGCAGTGCTCGATAACTTAAGCAATTAGGCATGAACCAGGAAAAACTTGATGCTCTGATCACCCTCCTAGATGATCCGGACACAGCTGTGTTCCAGATGGTTCAACATGAATTGCTAAAAGAAGATGAAGAGATTATTCCGGCTTTGGAGAAAAAGTGGGAACAAAGTTTTGATGAAAACAGTCAGAACCGAATTGAAAATATCATTCAAAGTCTTCAGTTTAAAAGAACTTTTAGCGGGCTAAAAAACTGGATCAATCAAACGCCGGGAAAACAGGATATTTTTGAAGGTTTTTGTGCAGGGGATAAATTTCAATACCCGGATTTGAATCCGTTAAACCTGAGTTTAAAAATTGAGAACCTGCGAAAATCGATCTGGCTGGAACTGAATAACTCGCTAACACTGCTGGAAAAAACAACCATATTAAACCATTTCATTTTTAACTTAAATGGTTACTCGGTGAATTTAAGCAACCCCAATTCGCCACAAAACTGCTTTTTAAACCAGATACTGGAAACCAAACGTGGTAATCCGGTTTCGATGAGTATTTTTTATACCATCATTGCACGTGCCATTGAGCTTCCGGCTTATTTGGTTGATTTCCCGAAAAACCCGCTGGTAGCCATTGTTGATGCCGAACTGGCACAAAAAGTACATGGGGCGACACGCGATACCGAGGTGCTTTTTTACATCAACCCTTCGAACAAGGGTTCGATTACCAGCCGAAAAGAAATTGATTACCACCTGAAAAGGAACGAATACCGGCCAATACGAGAATACGCCGAGCCCAAACCCGATGTTTTGTTTATACAACGTTTGGTAGAATCGATGCTTGAAGCCTACAATTCGGTTGGTTTTACCGAAAAGGAAGGAAAGATAAAACAATTGCTTAGCTTGTTTTAGTGTGATGCCAAGTATGCCTCTTGTGTTCGTCATGCTGAATTTATTTCAGCATCTTTCAATGAACATTAAATTCCGAAACAAGTTCGGAATGACGTGCCCGATACTTGGTAATTGATTTGACACCAGTGGCAAAACTTTAGGCATAAAAAAACTTCGGCCGTTTGGCCGAAGTTTTTTTTATGTCTGTTTGTACTTCTTACTTCGCGTAGCTTACTGCTCGGGTTTCCCTGATTACAGTAATTTTAATCTGTCCGGGATACGTCATTTCATCCTGAATACGTTTCGAAATATCGTACGAAAGTTGTTCAGTATCCTGATCGGTTAATTTCTCTGAACCAACTATTACACGTAATTCTCTACCGGCCTGAATAGCATAGGTTTTCAGTACACCAGGATAAGAAAGCGCCAGATCTTCAAGATCTTTCAAACGTTTAATGTACGATTCAACTACCTCGCGACGGGCACCCGGACGAGCACCTGAAATAGCATCACAAACCTGAACGATTGGTGCAAATAACGACTGCATTTCCACTTCGTCGTGGTGGGCACCAATGGCATTGCAAATATCCGGTTTCTCTTTGTATTTCTCGGCCAGTTTCATACCGAGTACTGCGTGTGGCAATTCCGGCTCATCATCAGGCACTTTACCAATATCGTGTAACAATCCGGCGCGTTTGGCCTTTTTCGGATTTAATCCCAGTTCCGATGCCATTGTAGCACAAAGGTTAGCTACCTCGCGCGAGTGCTGCAGCAGGTTTTGTCCGTACGACGAACGGTATTTCATTTTACCGACCAAACGAATCAACTCAGGGTGCAGCCCATGAATTCCAAGGTCGATGGCAGTACGTTTACCGGTTTCGATAACTTCTTCGTCAATTTGTTTTTTTACTTTCTGCACCACTTCCTCAATACGAGCAGGGTGAATACGTCCGTCGGTTACCAACTGGTGCAAAGCCAGGCGGGCAATTTCGCGACGTACCGGGTCGAAAGCTGAAAGCACAATGGCTTCCGGAGTATCGTCAACAACAATTTCAACACCGGTAGCAGCTTCAAGCGCACGAATATTACGGCCTTCACGACCAATAATTCGTCCTTTAATCTCGTCGCTTTCGATGTGGAAAATTGTAACAGCATTTTCAATAGCCGTTTCGGTAGCCACACGTTGAATCGATTTCACAACGATCTTTTTGGCTTCCTTGTTGGCAGTCTGTTTTGCCTCTTCCATTATTTCGTTAATGTATGCAACGGCTTCAGTTTTGGCTTCTTCCTGTAACGATTCTACCAACTGTTCTTTTGCATCATCAGCCGAAAGTCCTGAAATCTGCTCCAGTTTTTCGAGGTGCTGCCGGTGTACTTTATCCAGCTCTTCGCTTTTGTGCTCAACACGCTGCAATTGTGTATTCAAATTCTCGCGAATGGCTTCCACTTCGCGGCGTGTAGTTTCAAATTCTTTTGTTTTGCGATTTAACTCATCGCGACGTTGATTTAAAGTTGTCTCACGCTGTTTGTACTTGTTCTCTTCCTTCGCTAACTGCGAATTCTTTTCATTAATGTACTTTTCGTGTTCCGATTTTAACTGCAGGAATTTTTCTTTGGCCTGCAATATTTTATCTTTTTTAATCACTTCGGCTTCGGCTTTTCCTTCGCCGATAATCCGATTTTTTTTCGCCTTCAGGGCCTTATCCCAAATCAGATAAGCTAAAGCGCCTCCCACAATAAACCCCGCGGCTACTCCTATTATTATTTCCATATTTCAAATAATTAGTTACTAAAAAACCCGTAATAAACCGGATTCACGTTCGAACCGGCCTAATACGGGCTTTGATTATTTATGTATTCAGACTCTATTTCTTCTCCTTTTCCTTAAGAAAATCAGAAATATCATCCTTTATATCCTTTATATCATCAACGAATTGAGAGTAATCGCGGCTCTGTTGCTCTTCGGTGTAACGTAGTGCTACCTGAAATGCGGTCATTGCCAAAATATCCTGATTGTCGTTATCATGAAACATTTTTCGAAATGACGAAATCGTTTCTTCAACAATCTTTGCAGCTTTTCGGTATCTCTCTTCTTCGTCGCGATTGATGTTTAGCGGGTAAACCCGTCCATCAATCTTAATATGTATTCTAAAGTCTTTATCTTTCAAAACATTACCTGTTTAGTAATGCGATACATTTATCAATCTCCCGTATCAAAAAATCAATTTTCTGTTTCGCTTCACCGTTTTCATCCCGTTCAGATAAAATCCGGTTGGCTACTTTTAGTTGCTCGTAACTCCGACCCAATTCGATCTTTTCATGCTCCATTAATTCAATTTCCTGCTTCAGGTTCTCTACCTGTTTACTCAGCATCTTATTTTTCTGTTCCAGTTCATTGTATTTCTCGAACAGTTGCTGTGTATTGCGCTTTAAATCATTAAGTAGCAAGTGATCCTCTTCGGTCATTTTAGCTGCATTTCGCGAACAAAGTTAACTTTTTTTCCTGATTGTAAAAGGAAATCAAATCGATTGCTTTCATTTTATGCTAACAAACCGATGTTAGTTGTTTGCTGAAGTTGAATGAAGATTATAGCACAAAGTTGAAAACGAGACTTGCAGCCAATATAAATTAATTAAATTTGGTGCCTCCAATTAGCCCGGATAAATCAGTTGATTCGAGTAATAAGTAGGTTTTCCGGGTTAATCCCGACTTAGTGAAGTCCATTTTTGAATACCGAAAATGGAAACGAAACGTTGTCGCATTGTACTGTTTGCTTTGTGGAGATAATAATATGGATTAAACAACGATGAAAACATTTTTTACAACTCTTGCTCTCTTTTTCGCTTTGTTTGGAATGGCGCAACAACGCCTTTACACTGATCCTGTTAAAATCCCATTGCTACTCAGCGGAAGTTTTGCCGAGCTGCGAAGCAATCATTTTCATTCGGGAATCGACATTAAAACCCAGGGCACAACAGGCTTGCCGGTTTATGCGGTTGCCGATGGACATGTTTCGCGCATTGTGGTTTCCCCAACAGGTTACGGTAACGCTTTGTACATCGACCATCCCAACGGAACCACTTCGGTTTACGGGCATTTAAAAGCTTTTAGTTCTGAGATAGCGAACTACGTGAAAGAACAGCAATACAAAAAACATTCGTTCCGGGTCGATCTCCAAATTCCTTCGTATCTATTCCCTGTTAAACAAGACCAGGAAATTGCCAAAAGCGGAAACAGTGGCAGTTCGGGCGGACCGCATCTGCATTTCGAAATTCGGGATACAAGAACGGAAGAGCCGCTAAATCCTTTAAATTTTGGTTTTCCGGTAAAGGATGATATTGCACCAAAACTATTTTCGGTGTTGCTGGTTCCGCTCACCGACAGTTCGCATGTGGCTTATTCGCGCAAACCCCAAAGTTATCCCGTGGTTTTTTACGAGGGCAAATACCACTTAAAAAACAATCCAATCATTCCGGTTTGGGGAGAAATTGGTGTTGCCATACAAACCAACGACTATTTTAACGACACCTACAACAAATGCGGCATCAACCTGCTTCGTATGTCGTTGAATAACGAAGATCAGTTCTCGTTTACACTTAACCGGTTTTCGTTTGCCGATACGCGTTATCTGAACAGTCATATAGTTTACAGCGAATATATTACAACAAAACGCCGTTACATAAAAACATGGATTGATCCGGGGAATAAACTTCCCATTTACACGCACAACGGCTCTGAAGGACGCATTACGGCGAACAACGGGCAAAACGGAAAAATTGAAATAGAACTACAAGACTCTTATGGAAATACCTCGTTGATCGATTTTACCATTATGGGTAAAAACACAGTTGTAAAACCTGAATCACAAGAAGGAGAACTTTTTTCCTATAACCATTTTAATGGTTTTCAAAACGATTCGGTCCGGCTGGAAATTACTGCGGGAGCTTTATATTCCGATTTTCGATTTGATTACCGCACTGAAAAGGCTTCTGATCAGTTTTACTCCCATTATCATTTCCTCCACAACAATACCGTTCCCTTACATAAAAATGCAACGGTTGCCATTCGCACCGACAGTCTTCCAAATTATCTCGAATCAAAAGTTATTATGGCATACGTTAACCCGGAAACCGGCGAATTCAGCGCTGCCGGCGGGCGCTACGAAAATGGCTGGGTAACAACTGAAACCCGTAATCTGGGCGTTTATGCCGTTACGGTTGACACGATTCCGCCGGAAATAACACCACTCAGTATTGCGGATAACAAACTAACCGAGTCGAGTCGGATTCGTTTTAAAATTAAGGATGATCTTACCGGAATAAAAAGCATTGAAGGCTTGCTCGACGGGAAATGGGCACTTTTTGAATACGATGCGAAAACAGCAACAATAACACACTATTTCGACCAAGAGCGATTTGAGCTGGGTAAAAACCACACCTTTAAGTTAACAATTACCGACTATCGAAATAACAATGCGGTTTATGAATCGCACTTTTGGAAGTGATAAAAAATGAAAGATATGACAAGTTCTTGGCAAAATAAAAATGCGATTAAGGCCATTGGAATGATGTCGGGTACTTCGCTCGACGGATTAGACATTGCCGCTGTTGAGTTTTTTGAACACGACAATAATTGGTCATTCAAATTACAGGAAGCCGAAACCATTTCGTACACTACAGAATGGAAAAAGCTCCTTGAAACAGCTCATTTGCTGCCCGGAACAGAACTTGCAAAACTTAACGCTAAATACGGAATATTCCTGGGCGAACAAGCCCAACAGTTTATCGATAATACAAAATTCGCAGCCGATTTAATCGCATCACACGGCCACACGGTTTTTCACCAACCTGAAAATGGATTCACCCTGCAAATTGGCAGTGGTGCACACCTTGCATCAAAAAGTAATTGCCTTACAATTTGCGATTTCAGAATCGGCGATGTAGCATTAGGAGGCCAGGGAGCGCCCCTTGTACCCATCGGCGACAGCCTGCTTTTTTCGGAATACGATTACTGCCTCAACCTGGGTGGTTTTGCCAATATTTCGTACAATGAGAAAGGTATTCGCGTAGCTTTTGACAACTGTCCGGTAAACATTGTTTTAAATCCGTTGGCCGAAGAATTTGGCCTGCCCTACGATAAAAACGGCGACCTGGGACGGAAAGGAAAAGTTAGTGAATCGCTGCTGAAGAAACTGAATGCACTCACCCACTATCACCAGAAGCCTCCAAAGTCGCTGGGACGAGAATGGATTGAATCTGATATTCTCCCCATTCTGAATGAAACGGAATTGAATACACACGATAAGATGCGCACCATTTACGAGCACATTGCTGTGCAAATAACAAAAGATTTGTCGGGCGAAGGGAAAATGCTGGTAACCGGTGGCGGTGCTTTCAACTCTTTTTTAATTGAACGCATGCAGGCATTAACAACAACTGAAATCATACTTCCGGAACCGGATCTGATAGATTACAAAGAAGCCATCGTTTTTGCATTTATGGGCGTACTTCGGCTGAGAGAGCAGGTAAACTGTCTGGCGTCCGTAACCGGGGCACGAAAGGACAGTTGCGGCGGTGTGATCTTTTTGCCATAGTGTCAAGTCAACTATGTTCCTTCGCTACGTCATGCTGTCCGTCAACTGACGGATTCAGCATCTCTTAATCAATCGGGATTCCGAAACAAGTTCGGAATGACGAACCCGAAAGTTGAGGCTTGACTTAACACCAGAACCGGGTTCACCTCAAACAAAAGATATTCTACAACAGGGAAGTTCGTTTGCAGACAAAAATCATTCTCTCGTATTTTCATTCCATCTACCTTACCCTCAAATACCGATGTGAAATCAAATTGAGCCTTAATGCTTTCAATCGGTATTAACCATTGTAATTTCAGAGTTTCGCTTAAGGCTCACGCTGAAAAACAATTGGTATAACTTAAATCTTTGAAAATGAACTCAGATCCTGCAAAAAGAATTTTCGACATTCAGCAATTTGGCGAATTTGGCGGTGTAAATCCATCCATAACCGATTCCTCAACCTATACTTTTCTGGAAGGCGAAACCATGGAAGAAACATTTCTCGGCCACATGGAGGGCTGTTTTTTGTACTCGCGCCACTGGAACCCAAGTAATAAATACCTGGCCGATGCACTGGCCGCTATGGAAGGTACCGAGTCGGCGTGGATAACATCATCAGGAATGGCGGCCATTACCTGCGCCATTTTGCAACTTTGCCATTCGGGCGACCACATTATAACCAGCGTAACCACTTATGGCGGCACTTATGCATTTCTTAAGAACTGGCTGCCAAAATACAATATTGAAGTTTCGTTTGTCGACATCACCGATTTGGAACAGGTGAAAAATGCTTTGCGCCCGAATACCAAAATCATTTACACCGAAATGGTTACCAATCCGCTGCTTCAGGTTTCTGATATTCCCGAGCTGGCAAAAATTGCGCACGACCACCAGGCTAAAGTTATGGTCGACAACACTTTCACGCCCATGATATTTTCTCCCGCTGAGTTGGGTGCCGATTTTGTGGTATATAGCATGACGAAATTTATAAACGGCAAAAACGATTGTGTAGCCGGTGCTATTTGCGGCTCGAACGAATTTATCAGTCAGCTATCGAATGTAAACGACGGCACGGCCATGTTGCTGGGGCCTGTTCTCGATCCTTTACGCTCGTCAAGCATTCTGAAGAACCTGCACACGCTGCATTTGCGCATGAAACAACACAGCAAAAATGCGATGTACCTGGCAACAAAACTCCACGAAATAGGTGTCTCAGTAAAATACACCGGATTGCCCGGTCACCCACAATACGTGCTTCACACACAACTAATGAACAACGAATATGGTTATGGAGGCATACTTTCCATCGATCTGAAAACGGAAAAACACGCCAACGAAGTGATGTTTAAAATGCAACAAGCTAATGTGGGCTACCTTGCAGTTTCATTGGGCTATTTCCGTACACTTTTTAGCTGCTCGGGGCATAGCACTTCATCCGAGGTTCCGGCAGAAGTGCAAAAAGAAATGGGATTGTCTGATGGACTTGTACGTTTTTCTGTTGGTTTAGACAACGATATTGAGGATATTTTTAACCGCATAAAAAGCTGCCTGTAATACAAAATAAAAATCATTAGGCAGTTTTGTCTTTTAATTATCTTTGCCTCAATGATTGAAATAAAAACAAACTTACAAATGAGGAAGATTAAGATTGTAGGAATGCTGGTTCTGGCATTCATTCTTTTAAACCAGCAGAGAACAAATGCTTGTACCAATTTTTTAATTTCAAAAGGCGCTTCGGTCGATGGGTCAACAATGATCACTTACGCAGCCGACTCGCATGTGCTTTACGGCGAGTTATATCATCAACCGGCAGCCGATCACCCCGAAGGTGCCATGCGCAAAATTTACGAATGGGACACCGGCATTTATTTGGGTGAAATTCCGCAACCGGCACACACCTACAGTGTAATTGGCAATATGAACGAGTTTCAGTTGGCCATTGCCGAAACCACTTTTGGTGGCCGCAGCGAGTTATCGAGCCAGGCGGGTGCAATTATGGATTACGGCAGTTTGATATATGTAACCTTACAACGAGCCAAAACAGCACGCGAAGCCATTGAAGTAATGACCGGTTTAGTTGAAGAATTTGGCTACCACAGTTCGGGCGAATCGTTTTCAATTGCCGATCCTGAAGAAGTTTGGATTTTGGAAATGATCGGCAAAGGACAAGGCGAAAAGGGTGCCGTTTGGGTAGCCCAACGTATCCCTGATGGTTACATAAGCGGACATGCCAACCAGGCTCGCATTACAACTTTCCCCTTAAACGACTCGAAAAACTGCCTGTACTCGAAAGATGTAATTTCGTTTGCCCGCGAAAAAGGATGGTTCACGGGCACCAACAAAGACTTTAGCTTTTCGGACGTTTATGCTCCGGTTGATTTTGGTGCAGCACGTTTTTGCGATGCGCGCGTTTGGGCCGGTTTTAACAAAGTAGCCCGCGGGATGGAAGAATATACGGAGTATGCAAAGGGAATTGTGGAGAAGAACGAAGAAAATAATTATGCAACAAATCGTGTGCCCTTGTGGGTAAAACCCGATAAACAACTGAGCGTTCAGGATGTGATGGGCATGATGCGCGATCATTACGAAGGAACCGAGCTGGACATGACTCAGGATTTGGGAGCCGGACCATACGGACTACCCTACCGTTGGCGCGGATTAACCTGGGAAGTTGATTCGGTTGAATACTGCAACGAACGCGCAATTTCAACACAGCAAACCGGGTTTTCGTTTGTAGCACAATGCCGTAGCTGGTTGCCCAATCCAATTGGAGGAATCCTGTGGTTTGGTGTTGACGATACCTACTCAACCTGCTACGCACCAATGTATTGTGGCATTACCGAAATTCCGGAGTGTTTTGCAGTGGGTAACGGCGATTTGCTTACTTACAGCGAAACATCGGCATTCTGGACATTTAGCCAGGTAGCCAACTACGCTTATTTACGTTACAGCGACATGATTAAAGATGTAAAAATCGTTCAGCGTCAGCTGGAAGATAAGTTTGTAACCTACGTACCATCGATTGATAAAGCGGCCGAAAACCTGTATAACACCGTTAATGAAGAAGAGGCACGAAAATTTGTTACCGAATTTTCGCGGAATGAAGCCGAAAATATGACCAAAAGATGGAAAGAACTTTTCCATTATTTAGTGGTAAAATACACCGATGGAAACATAAAACGCGAAAGCAATGGCGAATTTACCCGCACAGAAACAGGAATGCCGGCATCGCCAATTTTTGCAGGCTACCCTGAATGGTGGTACGAAGCAATTATTAAAGCTACCGGCGATCATTTTAAAGTAAAAGGAAGCAGCCACTAAACGAGATGCACGTTTTCAGACTGAAAACCAATCAAATAATTGCAAAATAAAGTGCAAAAGTGTTTGAGGAATTGAAAAAAACACTATTTTTGCAGCCGATTTAATGCAATCTCTTTACCGGTAAACAACGGGATATATTGCCAACTTATTAAAAATTAAGAAAATGGACTTAGTTAAATTAGTAGAGAAAGAATTTGAGGTGGAAGTAAACCACCCGAAATTCAGCGCAGGTGACACCATCACTGTTAGCTATAAAATTAAAGAGGGTAACAAAGAAAGGATTCAGAAATTCCGTGGCGTTGTTATCCAGCTACGCGGAAGCGGCAGCACCAAAACTTTTACTATCCGTAAAATGTCAGGAAACATTGGTGTTGAGCGTATTTTCCCAATCAGCTCTCCTTTCATCGAGAGTATCGAGTTGAACAAACGTGGTAGCGTGCGCCGTAAGCGTATCTTCTACTTACGCAGCTTAACAGGTAAAAAAGCCCGTATCAAAGAAAAAAGATTCTAAAAAATTGCATCGCAATAGTAAAAAGGTCTCCGTTAAGGAGGCCTTTTTTTATGCCGTCCCCTCGCCCGGAATGCCTCTGACAAACTAAAAACATACCGTCCGCACGTGCGGAAACTCTCCCAGAGAATTAAAATAAGGTTTCCGCAATCGCGGAAAGTTAGCCTGAAGTTTATTTTAATACTTCCGCAGCTCCGGAAAGTTTCTCAAAAGTTGAAAACAGGCTTTCCGAATGTTCGGAAAGCTTGCCTGAATTTAAAAACAAACTTCCGGACTTTCCCGAAACACAGAAACAGTTTAAAAACAGACTTTCGGGGCTTCCCGACAAATAGAAACAAATTGAAAACAAGCTTTCGGGGCCACCCGGCGAGCAGAAATAAAATTAAAACAGGCCACCGGGAATTCCCGAAGTTCAGAAATGAACTTCGGTTAGTTCTTCGGGCGAGGAATTACCGGGCCCGATCAACCGCCTGATCGTTTTACTTTATAACCGTCAGCTTTTAGCAGCTCGATAATACGTTGGCAAAAGTCGCCCTGAATAAGGATCTCGCCATCTTTAACGGTGCCGCCTACCCCACATTTCGATTTCAGTTTTTTACCCAGTTCTTTCAGGTCATCATCCGATCCGACAAAGCCGGTTACCAGCGTTACCGCTTTGCCTTTTCGCTTTTTACGATCGAGCATTACACGCAAATCCTGTTGGTTAGCAGGCAAAGTATCCTGTTCTTCCTGTTCGTCTTTATCGTAGTTAAAATCAGAATTGGTTGAAAATACCACCCCTAATCGTTCTTTCCAGTCATTATTCGACATGTCACCTCCAAATTACAATTAAACTTCCTGTTAAATAAGCCACTACCCAAAACCCGTAAGCGGCTTTCGTATAAATTATATGATTTTTGCGCGCCTTGCAGTCGCGACCATTGGCAATATACATTTTCCAACTCCATATTGCATCCACCAGCATGACGATAAACGCTGTGGCTCCAAGAAAACCGTGCAAGGTAAACGGAGATCCCTTCGAGCCCAATATCATTAAAGTAATAGCAATAATATCCAATATCACTCCCATCGACAAAAAGGCAACTACAATTCGTCCAACAATATTAAATCGCACCAACGAAATGCTTCCAATACCGTAGGAAAGAAACGAGAGGGTAATTACAAATGCTCCAACAATGGCTAATGGATTCATGCTAATCGCTTATTTGAGATGTAAAGGTAATTTTATTATTATCACTACTCTGGCTAACATATAAATTACATGCAGGTTCCGGTTTAATCAAATTTTAACCGGCCGTTTGTGTCGCGTTTACTCAACAGCAGGTTTTTTATCGTTCCGTTTTTATTCACCTGTATAATGTTTTTTTGATCGCTAAAAACATCGGTTAGCAAGTTACAATTTACTTCTATTGTGGAAAGGCCGGTTACGTTTCCAATTTCCAGGTACGACCACACCACATCTTTTTCCATTTCTTTCCCAATAAATTCAGGCTCAAAATCGTTGTCGTTTACCTTAAACCGGATACTCTTTTTAAAATAAGCATAAATATATTCATCGGCATGTGCATCTTCCTGTACTTCGCCAATGTATAATTTATTGTGCCCTTCTGCCGCCAATCCCGCTGTCAGATCATCAACAAAAATCTTCACCGAAATTTCGAGCGAATGGCTTTGTTGATTGAAATTAACCTGGCAAATACTTACATAGTATGGATGAGCATTGGAGAAAAACACCCCTAAAAAAAGAAACAAAACCGGTAGAATTAATTTTTTACTTATTTTCATGCCCTTCAAAATTATTGGGCAAAAGTAAAAATTTTATGAGTTTATTTGAGATGTACCTCCAATTGGGGTTCAAACACATTATTGACATTCATGGTTACGACCACATTGTTTTTGTTTTGGCTTTATGTGCCGGCTACAATTTAAACCAGTTTAAAAAAATACTTATACTGATTACGGCCTTCACCATTGGCCATTCAATAACTCTTGCCCTATCCACTTTAAAAGTGGTTAATGTCTCTTCCGGTTTAATCGAATTTCTGATAGCGGCCACCATTTGTGTTACGGCCATAGCCAATATTATTCCGTTCAAAGCAAAAAACAACCGCGTGGTTTATGTACTTACTTTATTTTTTGGGCTTATACACGGACTGGGATTTTCAAATTACCTGAAAGAACTGCTCGGGCGCGAATCGAATATTCTTACTCCGCTACTGGCCTTTAATATTGGGCTCGAACTCGGCCAGCTACTAATTCTTGCTATCTATTTTGCCTTGTTGTTTATTACTGTTCAGGCATTCAGGTCGCGAAACGATTTCTGGCGCATTTTTGTATCGGGAATGGCATTTGGTATTTCAGTTATATTAATGATTAATAAGGCACCAGCCGTTTTTTAACCTTGCGCTCCCTAACAAATCCGAAGCCATTACAAGCTTTTGTAATCAATTTGCATTTTTAACAGTAGAACTTACAATAAGTTAAAAGTATTGCTAATTTTGTTCACCTACCATTTTGACATAGATCATAGACATTGATTACATAATGAATAGATTAGCACTTTTTATTACCTTTTTCGTATGTGCCTGTGCAATTTCGTTGGCGCAGGAAAACGTTAACCAAAATAAATTCAGACAGTTAAAACAAGAGTTGGCAACACCAAATGTTTACCGTACCGCATCGGGAGCACCGGGGCACGAATACTGGCAGCAAAAAGCCGATTACAAAATGAACATCAGGCTCGACGACGAAAACCAGCGAATTTATGGCGAAGAAACCATTACCTACCACAACCAATCGCCCGATATTCTGAGCTATTTATGGTTGCAACTCGACCAGAATATGCGTTCAAAAGATTCGGACACCTTCAAAACAATGACATCAGGATTGAACCAACGTGTTTCATTTGGCCAGTTAAAACGTATGATGTACGATTTTGACGGTGGCTTTAAACTGGAGTACGTGCAGGATACCGAAGGAAACGATTTGCCGGCGACCATAAACAAAACCATGATGCGTGTTGATTTACCCGAACCACTAAAACCGGGCGAAGCATTCAGTTTTAAAGTAAAATGGTGGTACAACATTAACGACCGTCTTACCGATGGTGGCCGCTCGGGTTACGAGTATTTTAAAAACGAAGACAACTATATTTATACCATTGCCCAATTTTACCCGCGCATGGCGGTTTATAACGAAGTGGAAGGCTGGCAACACAAACAGTTTCTTGGAACCGGCGAATTCACCCTGCCCTTTGGCGATTTTGAAGTAAGTCTTACCGTTCCGGCCGACCATGTAGTTGCAGCAACCGGCGTTCTTCAGAATACTTCTGATGTATTAACGCTGGAACAGATCGATCGTTTTGAGAAAGCAAAAGCCGATACGAAAAATCCGGTTTTTATCGTATCGCAGGAAGATGCAGAGAAAGCGGAGAAAGGAAAAGTAAAAGAAGAAAAAACCTGGGTATTTAAAGCCGAAAATGTGCGCGACTTTGCATTTGCCAGCTCGCGTAAATTTATCTGGGATGCAATGGCCGTAAAATTCGGAGATCGTACGGTAATGGCCATGTCGTATTACCCCAAAGAAGGTAACCCGCTGTGGGAACAATACTCAACACGCGTGGTGGCTCATACCATAAAAACCTACTCGAAATATACATTCGATTACCCTTACCCGGTAGCCATTTCGGTACACACCGACCGCATTGGAATGGAGTACCCGATGATATGCTTTAACGGTGGACGCCCCGAAAGCGACGGAACATACAGCAAACGTGCCAAATACGGAATGATTGGCGTAGTTATTCACGAAGTGGGACACAATTTCTTTCCAATGATTGTAAACTCCGACGAACGCCAGTGGACCTGGATGGACGAAGGATTAAATACATTCGTACAGTTTTTAACCGAACAGGAATGGGAACCGGATTACCCATCGTCGAACGGAATACCAAGCTACATTGTGCCTTACATGCGTGGCGACAAAAAGTTTATTTCGCCGGTAATGACCAACTCCGAGTCGGTTTGGAACCTCGGGAGTAACGCTTACGCCAAGCCAAGTACAGCACTTAATATTTTGCGCGAAACCGTTATGGGCCGCGAACTGTTCGACTATGCTTTTAAAGAATATGCACAACGCTGGATGTTTAAACACCCTACCCCCGCTGATTTCTTCCGCACTATGGAAGATGCCTCGGGAGTTGATTTAGACTGGTTCTGGCGCGGATGGTTCTTTACCACCGACTACTGCGATATTTCCATGGAAAACGTAAAATGGTACCAGGCCGACACAAAAGATCCGGTGGTAGAAAAACCGTTGCAAAAAGCTGCTGATGAAGAAGCCGCTGTTTCAATTACCGCCATACGTAACAAAGCATTTGCCAAAGAAACATACCGGTCTATAAATCCTGAAGCTGCCGATTTTTACACTACTTACGACCAATACAAAGTAACCAAAGAGGATAAAGTGCAATACGACAGGTTTGTAAAAAGCCTGAGCAAGGAGGAGAAAGAGTTGCTGGGTGCCAACCTGAACTTCTACCAGATCGACTTTAAAAATGTGGGCGGACTGGTAATGCCGGTGATCCTGAAATTTGAATTTACCGACGGAACAGAAGAGGTTCAGTATATTCCTGCCGAGATTTGGCGGAAAAACAACGAAGAAGTTTCGAAAGTGTTTATGTTTAACAAAGAAGTGGAGCAAATTATCCTCGACCCTTACCGCGAAACCGCCGACACTGATTTGAACAACAACTACTGGCCGGAGCGCAAAGAGCCAACTCGTTTCGAACTGTATAAATCGAGATATGGCGGTGGACGTTACACCGGAGGTGGCGAAAACCCCATGCAAAAGGCAAAAAAGAAATAATACCGATTAGCTTCAAAAATGTCATCCCTAAGTCGGGACTCCTTTTTCAGTCTATCGGCATTAACAACTGTAAGATGTAAAACTTTCCATGAGACATTTTATATTACAATTTGTATAATCCTAACCGCGATTTAAATAAAGCAAAAAGGAAGCACTTCGATATGGAGTTTGCTTCCTTTTTTTCTGAAAGTCCCCATCTTGTTAGGAGTATTGCCTTTTGAGTTTCGTCCGGAAGAACCATCTGGCTTCGGTCTGCTTTCTTCGCCGGACGATTCGCTTTGGTCATTTCATCCCAGCGCTACGCACCGGGTTACCTGCCTGTCGGCAGACAGGTTCATATTAGACGCTTCCAGCGTCATGAAAAATTTACAATTCCGACATAGCTGGTCAATAAAGTAGTCTTAATTACATAATCTAATTCAATATCCCGAAGGGATAAAACATGATTAACCTCGGGTGAAACCCGGGGTTGATGAGAAAGTAAATCAAAGGCGCAAATAATCAGTTATTCAACGCACAACTGCTGTATGCGCCTCATAATCTGATTTTTTCATGAAATGCTGTCGTTAGGCCTCACTTTCATCACTGTTGGTGATTCCCGGGAATCATGAATGTTTTTTGTGGTGCTTTGTAAACCTGCCCCCACTGGTTTATATTCTCACGATTGGCGCGAAGAACCTTATCAGTGATGCTCTTCACTCCGGGTGAGGGTATCGCTAATTACAAAGCCGCTTTAATTGCCGCTACTGTTTTGGGTGAATTACCAACAAAAAGGTTTCCATCGATTTCAAAAACCGGGCGTTTCAGGAAAGTGTAATCCGTTAGCAACAGTTTTTTGTAATCGGCATCGTTTTCTACCGGGTTGGCTTCAAGGGCAGCTTTTAATTTGCGGGCACGTTTATTTATCAGTGCTTCGTAGCTTTTTGTATGTGCGTAAAGGCTTTCAACCTGTTCTTCGGTAATTGGTTCGGTTTTTATATCCTGCTTCTTAAAACTATCGTCAACGTTTACTTCTTTCATTATTCGTTTGCAGGTATCGCAGGTAGACAGGTAATATACTTTTCGTGTCATGTGTTTAAAATTATTTTTGTTTACAAAGTTGTTCTGTCTGGCAGTGATACGCTCACTTGAAGTGAGAGCATCACTAATTACGCGTTACAACTCACCACCAAAGGCAAATGTTTTCCACCAAACGCATCTTGTTTAAAGTTGGCGTAAAACTGAATGTTTCGGAAACCGGCTCTTTCAAGCAGTGTTTTTAAAGTTTCACTTTTAAGGGCCAGCAAAGGTGTTTCGTTCGATACAATGCGGTTGATGGCTTTTATTTCCAAATCGGTTTGAAAACCGATAAGATCAGAGTTATCAGCGAAATTATAACGGCGTATAAATTTTATGTTTTCTGTGTCGATTACAGGCAGTGTTTCAACGGGCTCGTTATAAATATAATCGTAGTTCAGTAACTGAATCAGCAATTGTCCTCCCGGTTTCAAAACGGTTTTGGCCCCTTCCAGCATTTGCAAAACAAGTGTCTCGGAATTGAGATGTACCAGCGTATTTCCAAAACACAATACCGCATCAAACTGTTGCACTTCAAAATCCTGCTTCAGTTCCAGCATATTTCCCTGCTGAAAAGTTAGCTTTTCGTGTTTCTTGTTGCCAATGGCTTGCTGCAACAAATCTTCATTCAAGTCTATTCCGGTAACTTCTGCCCCACCCGCTGCCAGCTGAAAAGACAGCTCGCCAGTGGCACAACCAATATCCAGAATATGTTTCCCCGGCAACTCACCGAGCTTGTTTATTACAAACTTCAGTTGCATGGGATTAAACGGAAAAATTTCGGAATAATACTTTGAGATGGAGGTATAGAAAATATTTTGCGAATCGTTCATACGCAAATTTACAAATATTGCTCAACAATACTTTTTACTTCGTGGGCAGGTCGCACGCCCATTCCACTCCACTTTAGCTCGCCATCTTTAAACAGCATCAGTGTAGGAATGCTTCGTATCTGGTATTTCGATGCAATATTCGGGTTGCGGTCAACATCCACTTTAATGATCTTGATATTTTCTTTCAACTCCGATTTCACCTGCTTTAAGATGGGTGGCATTTGCTTGCACGGACCACACCAATCGGCATAAAAGTCGACCAAAACCGGACGTTTGCAATTGATAATATTTTTGAATTTAGCTATCATTTTGTTCTGCTCTTTTTTTGCGCTTTACAATAAAGTCGTTTATGGCATCGCCCAAAAGGTAGCCAACTGCAGCTCCCCACAAGGTACTCCAGTACCACACCGATTTTATCGGACAGGTACCGCTTAAACATCCCACATATTTCCAGTAAAGGAAGCCTCCAACAGCACCAATTACTAATAAAATCAGGCCCAACTGCTTTTGTTTTATAAACTTCATCTTTTTTTACTTCTTACTTTGAAACAACAACAAGCACTTTTAGTTTTTAAATAAACATTGAAAAAAATGATTGCAAATAGATTTAGCCGAAATCATAACTTTTAGGAAATGTCAAACTCGATGAAAACGGCTACTTTTGGCAGCTTTAT
Source organism: Draconibacterium orientale (assembly GCF_900111425.1). Lineage (NCBI taxonomy): Bacteria > Pseudomonadati > Bacteroidota > Bacteroidia > Marinilabiliales > Prolixibacteraceae > Draconibacterium > Draconibacterium orientale. The sequence continues at coordinate 73,393 of NZ_FOHT01000011.1, forward strand.
AAAACGTTATGTGGGCACTATTCGGATTAGCATCAGCTTTATTCCTGGGCATTTACGACATTTTTAAAAAGCAATCGGTTAACAACAATGCAGTTATGCCGGTATTGTTTTTTTCTACTGTTGCCAGTACCTTGCTGTTTTCACCTTTAATTATTTTATCGTTTAAGTCGCCCGATCTGCTTGCCAACACCGGACTGTATGTTCCCAAACTCAGCACTTTCGAGCACCTTCAGGTATTACTGAAATCGGCCATTGTAGTATCAAGTTGGGTGTTTGCCTTTTTTGCTCTGAAACATTTACCCATTACCATTGTGGCGCCCATTCGCGCTACCGGTCCGCTTTGGACATTAATTGGTGCCCTGATCATTTTTCATGAACGTTTAAATGTCTATCAGTGGATCGGGATCGTTATTACACTCCTGTTTTTCTACCTGTTCTCCACTGCCGGAAGACTGGAGGGCATCAACTTCAAACGCAATAAATGGATTTACTATATTGTTGCCGGAACGTTGCTTGGCGCCTGTAGTGGTTTATACGACAAGTTTATTTTACAACGCATCGACCGCGTGGCAGTACAAGCCTGGTTTTCGGTGTACCAGGTGGTAATTTTACTTCCTTTTGTTTTGCTGAATGAAAAGATCAGAAAACGCAAGAACATTACTTTCGAATGGCGCTGGACCATCCCGCTTATTGGGCTGTTTCTGGTAATTGCCGACTACCTGTATTTTTATGCCCTCAGCAACGAAGATGCTTTGATCTCGGTTATTTCGGCACTGCGCCGCGGAAGTGTTCTGGTAGCTTTTGTTGTTGGCGGTGTGCTGTTTAAAGAACAAAACCTGAAAAAGAAAGGCGCTTACCTGGCGGGAATTCTTACGGGTATTTTACTTATTACTTTGGGAACGGTGTTGTGAGGGTAGCCACTAGCTGCAAGCCGCTAAGCCGTTAGCAAAAAGATTGATGGAGATTGATATAAGATTGATGGAGATTGAAAAATGATAAATTGTAAAATTGTAAATCTCCGAAAACTGCTTCCTTCCTCTTTGTGAAACTCTGTCGTAAAAAAGATTGATGGAGATTGATATAAGATTGATGGTGATTGAAAAACTGATAAATTGTAAATCTCCGAAAACTACTTCCTTCCTCTTTGTGAAACTTTGTGCCTGCTTTGTGATACTTTGTGGTAAGAAAAGATTGATAAAGATTGAAAAACTGACAAATTGAAAAATTGCAGCTTGCCCGGAATCGCTTTCTTCTTCTTTGTGAAACTTTGTGCCTGCTTTGTGAAACTTTGTGGTAAAATATTTTGCCAACCGACGTGAGGTCTTACTCGAAGCTAGAAGTCAGAGGCTCGCGCCCCGTAGCTAAACAAAAAAAGCTTCCCGCAAACGCAGAAAGCTTCTCTCAATATTTTTGTATTCAACTAGAATTTAAACGTCAGTCCTACTCCAAACGACTCCATAAACTGTAAGCCAGGCGATGGAGGAAGGGTTTCATCGTCGCCCTGAATTTTTACATCATTATCGTAAATCATTTGGGTAATCAGGTTGGCCGATAAATAATCGTTCACCTTCATAATGATCTTAAATGTCCAGTCGATATCGATGTTTTTAGGCTCATCAAGATAATTCGAAAAAAGGTCAACCTTGGTATCGAGCGTTACATTTTTCATAATATCTTTTTTAAGCTGCGCTTTAACGGTAGCTCCCATTTCTGCCCGTAAATTATTCCCGGGCTCAACACCAAAGGCTCCTTCAGCAGCCAAATCATCGTCGGTTACAAAAGTAAGTTTTCCCGAAACAGGTGCCATCATAACCGACAGCACATCAGTTTTATAGTCCATACCAACACCAAAAGTAAGGTAACCCGGTGCCATAAATTTTGAGATGGCATTATCGGTATCAGGGTAATTATACCCTTTTGCAAATTGCGATTTAAAGTTTAATAAACCTGCATAATTCCAGTTTCCGCTGGCCTCGATACCCAATTTCGAACTGATATCGATTTTATCGTCAGACTTTCGCACCTTCTGATCTTCTTCTTTCAAAAATCCATAACGGAAATCGAAACTATTGTCCCAGCTCAATTTATCTTTTTTATAATTGGCAGCGTAGTTAAACATCATCACCCCCGACATTGAACTTTTTCCTCCGGCAGCCCAATTGCTTAACGATACCTGTGCGAAATTAAATGTAGCATTTCCGCTTGTTGTCCATAGCGTATCTTTTTTCTCTTGTTGCGCAAATGCCAGTGCAGGAATAATAAAAAGTAGAATAAGTAATTTCTTCATGTTTTTTTGTTTGGTAATTTTTTTAAATCTCAAATTTGGAATTAGAACAAAGGTCGGAAAAAAAGTTTGTAACCACAAAAAAGTCCCTTGAACCGAATAACAAAAGTTATCCGGCCAAGGGATCATTCTACCCAATTTAAGCCAGTTTAAAACTGAAGCTTATCTTCTATTTTCATCATTTCATCCTTGCTCATGCGGGGCATGGCAACAATTGTTAATAACATACTGTGCGAGGGATATTCAACAAGCAATGCCGATCCATCCTCTTCTGAAAGGTCGCCATATCGGTAATTTCTGTTGCCACTTCCAAATCGTTGTAACGATTTAAATTCGGCATCATCTTTATCCACGTTTCTATCGGCTTGTATTGTAATGGCAATGGTTTGCGTTCCCTTAATAAAAGTAGCTACATAAATTCCATCAGAATTAGCCGTAGCAAACGACTGATACCCGGCTATCTCGCAATTTTCAATAACTTCGGTAAACTCGTCGAAATCATAATTAACCAGTAGTATATCTTCGTCTTCATCCTCAAAATCATCTATATCTCCCATTTCACCAAAAGCCGACATTAATCCGCCCAACCCTTGTTGCTGCTGTTGTTCGGAGATGCTTTCGGAATCAACACCTGCGGGAGGATTAAATTTAGATGAAGCAACTTTTGCATTAGGATCAAAATCAACAAAATTTTCATTGGCTTCAATACCCATTATTTTTGCTTCGGTTTTTAAAGGAACACCTTTATATATCCACGATTTTGCACCCATTAATTTAATTACTTCGCACGTGTAGGCGCCAAGTTTTTCAGTACCCAGCTTTTTACCCCCCAGTTGCTCCAGCAATTCATCGGCAAAATCCTGTTGCTCTTGTTCGGTCATTTCGCTGGCAAAATCCTGCGCATCCTGGTAATACGGCATTGTTCCGTTTGTTCCGGTGCCTTCAATATAATCGGCTACCCAAAACTTATCTTTTACCAAAACTGTGCACATATCTTTTTCTTCGGTATTTTTTATACCAAACATTTTTGTTGTGGTTGTTGACTTTTCGCGCTCGCAACTTTTCAGGCCATAGTCGTCCCACCAAAGTTCTTTTGTTCCTGTTGTATTTCCGGTAAGCTCGTATTTTATGTAGCCCGATTTTATGGCATATTTTTTTGCTTCCTGGGCAAAACCGTTTAAGCTAATAATAGCCAAAACCAGGATTATTATCTTTTTCATTTTATGATATTGTTTAGAGCAGGTTGTATTAATGTGGGAAATAAAGTGTGCAAGTTGATTAAAGGAAGAGGTTTTTCAAAAAAAAATTTCCTGTCCAACCTCTTCCAATCATTCTACGTTATATGTCTATATTCCGAATAAAATTTTGGCACCAATGCGCAGGTAGCCACCATCGCTAACGGTATATTTAATTTCGGGAGCTATAGCCAACTTGTCTGATGTTGCAATATTTAAACCTAAACCAAGATTTAATCCGACGTCAGAACCGGAGGCATCTACATCAAGATCATACGAGCCAAACTCGCCCATATCAATGGTTCCTCCATCGTAATCGAAACTCCAAAAAGTAATGTTTAATCCGCCAATTGCATAAAGGCTTCCAATGTTTTCCAATTCGGTAAGGTTGTAGTTGGCATCAAAATCAAGTGCCGACCATTTTACATAGTCCTTTTCGAAGAAATAGGTGAACGAGGGTGCCGCACTCCATTTTTCATCAAAAGAATAGTGACCGTTTGCACTGATACCAATAGTGTTAATGTCGCTTCCGTACCAAAGACCGCCGCCAACGCTAATTTGGGCCTGCGATTTAGTAACTACAAAAAACAGAGAAACAATTAAAAGTGTTCTTAAGAGTGTTTTCATTTTTAAAAATTAAATGGTTAATAATGATTTTGTTTTATAAATAATTGAATTTGAGGCAATCAATCCTCAAAAAAGCTATTTTAATATGTTTTGGCGTTTTATCCTTCCAATAAGTTTTCGAGCAATCCGCCACGCTCGCCTTTATTGGCATTTGAACCTCCCGGAGAAAGCTGATCGATTAACTTGCTAATTGGCATTGACTGTAACCAAACTTTTCCGGTGCCCCGAAGCGTAGCAAGGAATAATCCTTCGCCACCAAACACCATCGATTTAAGTCCGCCTGCCTGCTCGATGCTAAAGTCGATTCCTTCCTGGAACCCAACAACACAACCGGTATCCACACGCAGTGTTTCGCCATTCAGTTCATGTTCAATCAAAGTTCCACCGGCATGAATAAATGCTCGTCCATCGCCTTGCAGTTTTTGCAGAATAAATCCTTCGCCACCAAAAAATCCGGCTCCTAAACGACGGTTAAAATGCATGCTTATTTTTGTTCCCAGAGCGGCACATAAAAACGCATCGCGTTGCACAATTACTTTTCCTCCCAACTCATTCAACTCAAGCGGAACAATGGTTCCGGGATACGGAGCGGCAAAAGCTACATGGCTTTTTCCCATTCCGCGATGTGTAAAATGAGTGATAAAGATTGATTCGCCGGCGATTTTTCGCGAAGCTGCCGATAACAGCTTTCCAAAAAGTCCTTTATCAGGTTCTGATCCGTCGCCCATTTTTGTTTGAAAGTCGATACCGTCTTTCATGTATAACATTGCTCCGGCTTCGGCAATTACGGTTTCGTTTGGGTCGAGTTCAATTTCTACATATTGAATATCGTGACCACCAATTTTATAATCTACTTCGTGTGAATTCATAATAAGTTTTTTTATTAATTTTTAATGAGTGTGTGTAATCTCCTCTTTTTGTTACCTGCCAAACAGAAGTCTTTTAAACAGCGCTACAACCATTAGAACAGAAACAATACAGAACAGCAATGGCAACTTTAACAGTATTCCCATGAGAAATCCTGTACCGGGTTCAAGTACTGCAATATTTGGAAATTCAGGATCGTAATGTACTGTTACCGCTTTTCCTAATGCATATTTCTTCAGTGTTTTTTTTACGCTGCTGCTCGAGCTGGTCGATCCGTCGAGCGTTCTAATACCAGAGCCGTTGTATATCTTCCCCTCGACAGTATAATCGTATTGTACACTTGCCGAATACATATCATTTCCATCGTCATTGCGGGTTTTGTTCAATTTTGCAAGCGTAACGGTTCCCTGCGTTGTTGGCCACTCTTTAGCTGCTTTTGCTTCTTCGGCAATAGGCTTGGTTAGGTATTGGTAGGCCATTAAACCGCCCACAAAAAATACTATGGCAAAAATCAATGTTCCTAAGGGTGATTGTCTTTTTTTCATTTCGGAAGAATTCTAATTTTTAGGATTAGCTCCGTACTCGTTGCTTTCGGTAGTACCTTCGGTGGCAAACAGAATGATAAGCCATATTGTGCCAATTACCGGAATTAAGACAACCAGTAACATCCAGCCACTTTTGCCAATGTCGTGCAAACGCCTAACACTTACTGCAAGACCAGGAATTAATACGACTAGCCCATACAGTCCAGCAATTGCTCCCCAGCTTCCGAAAGCTGCATCTAAAGCTCCGGCAACTATCGAAAAAATGATATTGAAAACAACAAACATCCAATACTCTTGTCTTCTGGCACGACCGTTAAAGTCGGCATACTGTTTTAATACTTTTAAATACCAATTCATAATTTTAGTTTTTTTGGGTTATTATTTATTATGTTTTGCTCAAACTGCTGTCATTTAAACTTCAGTAATTTTGAGCCTAAGAATTTTAATTTTGTTTTAGCAATTTCAATGCTATTATTAGAATTAGAGGAATAGATTGAACTATTTTTATATTAAATATAAGAACAATACCTACTGCTAATTTCAAAGAAGTTCCTTCCATCAAACTGCTCTTTTAAAACCTGTACACAATATTGTTTAACTCAAATACTCCGTGGTAAAAAGCGCCAAACATTCCTGGTTTTTCAATAATAATTTTGGCATAAACACCCGGTTGGTCATTTATCATCCACAACATTTTTTTCGTCTCAGCTTCCACTGCTTCTATAACTGTACACGTAAACGCCCCGGCAGGTGTTGTTAATTCTTCAGTTACGGTAATTCTGAAATTAATTTCCTGTTCGGGATAAAGTGACGTTGTGTAATCGTTGTTGGATGGTAGTTCTGCATCTTCGGGAAGATTGTACTTATCGTAACCATAAAAAATATAATCAATACTAAGCGCCATCTCTTCGCTGTTAGCAATCACATCAGCAGTAAGTTGTTTTTTATCAAAAGACTTTGTGGTTTCATTCCATTCAGAATAATCATAAACCAGGCTACCTACTTCTTCCATGTTTCTAATCATTGCCACAATATCTTGCCAGGGCAACTTTTCCTTTTCTCCGTCGTATTTGTAATTGCCATCTTCGGTAAAAAAATCAGCTTCCGAAAACTCAAGATTAGTAAGCCTTACCGAATTTTCACTTTCTCTTGTAAAATGGTATTCCAAGGCATCTTTTTTATAAACCATTTTATTCGCCGAGAGCTTTAGGATTTTCGCTTTACCGTTACAATTCGTATCAATATCGCTGATCATTTCTATCGCGTTATCAGTTTTATTATATTTCCAAGTGCCAGCTTCTATTATCTCCTCCATATTGAAGAAGCCTAATTTCAGGACACCTCCTTCTTCAAAAATATAACCACTGTCAACTTCTTTCGATTCTTCTCCTTTTCTAATCTCCGTCAGTTTCCAGGTTCCCGCAATTTGGTTTTCCTGAGCAAATGAAAATCCATTTACGAAGATGATTAAAACAAGAAGCAGATATTTCATAGCAGTTTAAATTAAAGCGTTTTAAAGAGATTGGGGAGAAGAATACCAGCAAAACTACTCATGCAATTTTGAGGTATTCTTCAAATACTGTTTATATAATTTTATATGCTGCTGATTCTGCACTTCCGCTAAATGTATGAACCATTGTACTTCCAAACTCTGTGCAAGTTCCTTCGAAAGTAATTTTACTGGAGGAAGTTCTTTTTACTGTTCCACTAATGGAGAAATACATTTCATCATCGCCACTTTTCAGTAAATTTTTTCCTGTAATCGATACAGAAACACCACTGCCCTGTGCACCTATTTCTGCTTCGTCACCTACTGTTTCAGGCACTCCGGCAACGATAAAGCCAAAATCTTCTCCCAGAGATAAAGAAATGGCATTTCCAACCATTCCCACTTCTTCGGTTTCGCCACTGGCAACTGTTGTTCCATCCATTACTAATGTGTATTTCCCATCAAGAGTTGTAATATCGCCATCATCGTCTTTGCTACAAGAGTTAAGACTTACACTAAAAACACACATTAAAACTATAAGTACGTAAATTGACTTTTTCATAATTTGTTATTTAACTGATTTGTTTAGGGGCATTTACACCCATTATTATAAGATTCGAAGCATTGAAGTTTCTCCCTGGTAAAGCGTTGTGTTTGTTTTACTTTCTCTACCCAAACGAAGATCTACTTCGGAATAAATTACATTTTCAATAGTTCCCTTGTCGAAATCGCAGGTGTAAGTTCCGGGAATTTCGAAATGATCGGATTGACTGTGAATCGATCCATTGTAATTATAGGTTACATATTTTACTGTAAGTTTATAATTGTCGGATTCATCAACGTCAAGAATTTCCATTTTACCTAAGTTTCCATCCGATGTTGCGAACAAAATTACGGTGCCGGCACCGTTCACAATTCCATCAGGATTAGATACTGGAATATTAATAGTTTCAGGTAACTCCTCGAGTTTTGCACCTATTGCTTTCTTATCGAGCTTGTCGAAAGCGGAATTCCCAATGCTACTGCTGGAACCAGAAGGTGCTGCGTTACCCTGAAATTTTACAAATTCAACACGGCGGTTGTTTGCTTTTCCTTCGGCAGTGGTGTTAGCTGCTAATGGTTTGCTTTCGCCCCAACCTGCCGATTTTAATCTGTTAGCTGATATGCCCATACTAATTAAGCGATCCATTACTGCCTTGGCACGTTGTTCTGAGAGTGTTTGGTTTTTTGCTTCATCGCCATCGCTATCGGTGTGTCCTTCAACACTAAAGTTTAAATCGAGCTGTTTTTGCATCAACTCAAATATTTTGTTGATAGCGCCATTACTTTCGGGTTTTATTGTAGCCTGGTTAACATCGAAACGAATACCGTTTACAATAATTTTTCCATCGGAAAGAACACGGTCGTAATATTTCACACCACCTTTTGCAATTCTTACATTCTTAACATAAAACGCTTTATTTTCTGATGCATCTGCAAAATAGGGGTAAATTGTAAATCCTGTTGGATTGTGTTCGTAATGAGGAATATTTATTAAACGTGTTTCATCAAGATATACCTTTAGTTTTCCTTTAGTGAAAGCCACCGACACATGCGTCCAGCAACCATTTTTACAATACGTATAATCTCTTTCTGAATGTTCAACATAATCGCCACCCGGAGTAGAAACGCGGATTGGTGTAACTTCAAACTCTTGAGATACTGAATTAGGTTGATTCTTTGTGTCGGTTAAATAAAAAGAAAATCTATTCCCGCCTTTAGGGGTGTAAAAGTCAAATTCTACGGTAAAAACATCGGGCAAGTAATCTTCTTTCGAATTTTCAAGATAGGGTATTATTTTGCCGCCGTCGAGAAACATCATTACGGTTTCGCCGTTTACCTGTGCAATTTCTACTTGCCCTGTTTCCAGATCCCAACGGCTTGGAAATTCACCGTTTTCCTCCATAATATCCGGCCCGTCTTCAAAAATAACTTCATCGCCGGGTACAAAATCGAACTTGCTCCACTGAACATCCATTGCCTGAGCTTGCAAAGGAGATTGAGCTGACGAATTACCAACTGCTGATTCTGAGCTGGTTTCCGTTGAAGTATTTACTTGCTCAGCCTGGCCTTTTTTCTTCTTCTTTTTCTTTTTTCCGAAAAGGCTGCCGATTCCTTCTTCTATTTTGTCGAAGCCTTTATCAACTCCTTTATCGATTTTTCGATTTATTCTTTTGGTTCCTTGCCGTTCAGCCTCCTTTTCAACACTCTTAACCTGAGCATTAAGCGATGTTGAAAACACAAGCAAAGTCAGTACGGTAATGAGTAAAGTTGTACATCTCATGGTAGTATGGTTTTTGTTTTGTTTATTCAAAATTATGAAAATTGAGTTCTGCTTACCAGGCTAAAATGAATGTGCAGGCATCAAACTTGAATCCGTTTAATATTTTCGAGAAAGTGCAATACTTCTCCCTTTTTTCGTGTACTAATTGTTATACTTTTTCCATTGTCGAGTACAAGGCCGCCACCACTTACTTTCTGAATTGTTTTAACATGCTGCACATTAACCAAATATGATTGGTGCGGTCGTATAAAATATTTATTACCAAGTCTTTTCTCGACATTCTTCATCGACACAGAAACCTTAATCTCCTCTCCTCCAACAAGATAGAAAGTAGTACAACTATTATTGCTTTTGCAATAAATTATACTTTCCACTTCAATTAAGTGATAGGAATCGCGTGTTGACAGAACTAATTTATCTATTGGTGTGTGCATTAAACCTGGTATTAATTATAAAACCATACACAAGTAAGCACAATTATGTAGTGCCAAACGCACCAAACTTGAAAGCGTTTGGTTTGAGTTTGAAACTGCAAATAAATGGAAGGAATATAAAAAAGGCTACTGTTAAAGCTGGCTCAACAACGAAATTAATTTCTTCATTTGCCGCATTGAAACAGGCACCTCTTTTTTATTTTTCATGATGATAAAACCACCATCACTTTTATCTACCTTTTTTATGTGATTTAAATTTACAAGATAGGATTGGTGAGCCCGGTAAAAACCGTAATCGCTTAACAGGTTTTCGTAATCTTTAAGGCTTTTCGAGACTAAAATCTTTTCGTTATCCCGAAAATAAAACGTTGTATAGCTATTATCGCTTTTACAATAATAAATATCCGCCACATCAACTACATGCAGCGATTCGGCAGTTCGAAGCACCAGTTTTTTGCTTTTATTTTCGTTTTGCAACGAGGTCATTAAAACATTCAGCTGTGCATCGGAATTTTCTTTCTTCTCTATTAATTCCACAGCACGTTGTATTGCTTGCTGAAATTCAGTTTCGTTAACCGGTTTTACAATATAGTCGAGCGCACTAAATTTAATAGCCTTAATAGCAAACGAATGAAAACCGGTAATAAAGACCACTTTAAAATCGTAAGGCTTTAGTTTATGAAGCAATTGAAAGCCTGTTCCGTCTTTTAACTCAATATCGAGCAATACCAAATCAGGACTCTCCTTCAGAATTAACTTTGCACCTTCTTCAATACAATCAGCAATACCTGCGAGTTTAATAGCAGGAAAATATTCAGACAACAACTGGCTGTTAACCTGTTGCATTGCAGGTTCGTCGTCTATTATTACGGCTTTAATCATTATCAAGTACCGGTATTTGAAGCGTAACTTTTACTCCTGAAGTTTCAGGATTTAAATTCTTCAGATTAGAAATATCAAATATAAAATCTTTATTGAATTTATGTTGAATAAGTTTTCTTCTTTTTTCAAAAATTTCCATAGCCATTGACCGGTGTTTCTTGCTCGATTCACTCGTAGTCTCAATTCCAACACCATCATCTTGAACCACAACCTCAACATATTCCAGCTTATCGGTAATTGATAGTCGTAACTTACCAACATAATCAATATTTTGAAACCCATGTTTAATAGCGTTTTCAATAAAAGGTTGAATCATCATTGGAGGCACCTGAATGAAATCAGATTCCAGCTCATCATCTTTTTCTATCACAAATTCAAAAATACCGGGCTTTCGAATTTGTTCCAGTTCCATATAATTTCGAAGCATGGCAATTTCATCGCTTAGCGAAATTGTATCTTCCGAAGAATATTCGAGAGTAGCCCTGGTTAGCGATGCAAATTGAGATAAATATCCGGCCGCCTCTTTCGGACTATTGGCAAGCATGTAATTTTGAATAGATCCCAAAACATTAAAAATAAAATGCGGATTCATTTGCGAACGAAGTACTTGCTGTTGCAAATCAGTTTGTTTTAAAAGAGCTTGTTTTTTTCTGATTTGCAGGATATAAAAAATTAGAATAATTATAAATACTAAAACAATTAATAAAATTACTCCTACACGAAGTCGTTGGTTTTTCAACTTATTTTCGGCAGAAAGTAGTTCAATTTGTTGTTCTTTCTTTTTGGTTTCAAATCCAATTTCGAGAGCGGCAATCGTTTTTTTACTTTTTTCATTTAAAATACTGTCGGCATAAGCATGGCGCTTTTCATTCGCTTCATAAGCATTTTTCCACTGCGCTAATCCTTTGTACATCCCAACATAACCGGAATAAATTTCCATCAAATTTTTCAACGAATTTACCTGTTCTGATTGCGATTTTGCTAAATCGAAATATTTTTTTGCTTCCGCATAATTTCCGGTTTCATTTTCTATTTTTCCTAAATACGAATTACAATAAGCCTGATAGCGTAAATCCTCACTTTTTATATGATACGCTAATGCTTTCTGAAACTGAGAGCGCGCATTTGTATAATCCTTTTTAGCCAAGAAAGCTTTTCCAATAAGATGTTCAGCTACTCCCATACCACTGTCGGAACCTGTTTGAACTAGCATATCACGAGAAATATCGAAATAGTACATGGCCGAATCAGCTTGTTTTTCTGCCAGCAATATCTCCCCCATTGAACCATAATTATAAGCCAGTGTTCGCATATCGTTTCGCTGTTTTGCAATTGCCGACGACTGCCGGAAATAGCTCATTGCTCTATTGTAATCTTTCTGAAGGATAAGAGTGGTTCCCAATGCATTCATTGTATAAGACGACGAGCGTAAATTTCCTACAGCATCAGAAATTTCAAGTGCTTTATGAAAATAATCAATAGCCAGAGTTGTAATATCCTGCTTGCGAAACACCTGCCCAAGGTTATTGTAGTTATAAAACAATTGTGTGCTGTCTTTTTCCTGAATTGCAAGTTTTAAAGACTTGTTGTGGTAAACGTAAGCTGTATCAAAAATTTCCTGGTAACGGTATTCCAGTCCAATAATATCATAACTTTGCATTTCACCTTTTATATAATTAACACGCTGAGATTTACCGGCGAATTCTTTTAACAGAGGTATATAGTCCTCATCCAATTCAATCCGGTTCTTTCTGATCAACTGATAGGTTTCTGCCAATTGATCGTGAGCAGTTTGCGTTGTTATTAGCATACGTAAACTATCCGACAAATCGGTTGAAGAGTTACAATAACTGATTTTTGCATCTACAACACAGATAATTAATATAAAACAGAAAGTGATTTTCATCGTGAGTTGGTTTTTTTCGACAAATAGTTTTGGGATATTTATTCGTTAAGAACAGGAATATTTATAATGATACGGACCCCGGAATGGTTTTGGTTTAAATCTTTGAGGTTTTGTATTCTATATTCAAAATCTTTATTATTCTTTTGTTGAATTAATTTTCTTCTCTTTTCAAAAATCTTCATAGCCATCGATTTGTGCCCTTTTGGTTTTGTTGTCATTTTAGGCATTCCCTCTCCGTTGTCTTCAATAACAAACTCAATCCAATCTGTTTTATCTGCAATCTGAAGTTTTAAAAGTCCTCCTTCGTTGCGTTTCTTTAAACCGTGTTTTATTGCATTCTCAATAAAAGGCTGAATCATCATCGGTGGAATTTTAATAAAATCCAGTTCAAGATTTTCATCATAATCTATCTGATAATCAAATTTATTTTGAAAACGCATCCTTTCCAATTCAATATAGTTCTTAAGCATGTTTAACTCATCGCTTAGTGAAATTGTGTCTTCCGATGAATATTCGAGAGTGGCTCTGGTTAAGGATGCAAATTGAGATAAATATCCTGCCGCTTTTTTCGAATCGTTAGCTAGCATGAAGTTTTGTATTGATCCTAAAACATTAAAAATAAAATGCGGATTCATCTGCGAACGGAGTACTTGCTGTTGCAATTCGTTTTGAATATATTTTGCCTGTTTACGACGAATCCGTAATATGTATAAAATTAAAGCTACCAGCAATACCAGAATTATAACTATTACAATAGCTGCCTGCATCACTCTTCTTCTCAACAGATTTTCGGTAGTTAACAATTCAATTTGTTGCTCCTTTTTTTCTGTCTGGTATTTGGTCTCCAAATCTTCAATCGTTGAGCGAACATCTTCGTCGCGTAGATATTCCTGATAAACATGCAAAGAATCGTTCCAGTTGTATGCATCTGAATAATGGCCCAGAACAAAATTTAATTCGTATAAAAACTGAAGACATTTTAAACGCTCCGCCGAATAATACGTCATTTCTTCTTTCGAAATATTCTCGATAGCCAGTTCTAATGCCTTTTGAGGTTGGTTTAAGGCCCAGTATATTTCAATTTTACAATTGTTGCTAAAAACGGTATCGTAGGGTGTACCATTCGAATATTCTTCAGCTTCCAAAACCATTTCCAAAGCTTTTTCGTATTCCTTGAGTTCAATGTAAATAAGCGAACTATTTGTTAACGCCGTTCCAATACCTTGGGTAAAACCATTCTCCTCGCTAAACACTTTAAGCGTATCGTAATAAGCAAGTGCCTCTTCGTGTTTAAACTGGTGCTCTGCTATTCCGCCTAAACCATTGTAAATTTTTGCGATGTCGCTTACCGAGGCACACCCTTCAACATCCTTCATTTTGTATGCCCGTTGCACATATTGTTTGCGCTTTTCGAGATTCCCTGTTTCCTTAAAAATATTGCTCATTGCCATATAATGATAGCATATTCGCACCCAATTATTGGTTGTTTCTTTAATTTTAAGGGCATATAAACCGTACTTTATAGCATTGTTGTAATCGCCGTTAAAACTATAATTACCGGCAAGATTCATACTAATTTTTGCGATCTCCGTATTGTCTTCTGTTTTTTCTGCACACTCCAACGCTTTTTTATAAATAGCGGTTGATACCTCTAAATCACCAACCATTAAGTATAATGCTGCTAAAGAATTTGCCACTCGTGCCATTTCTTTATAATTCGAACTATTTTCGGCAATTTGCAATGCAACTTCAAGATTGGTAATGGCATTTTCAGTTTCACCTTCAGCGTCTAAAAACATTCCATAATCAAAATAAGCATTCAACTTATCAATACTATCGGTTGCTCCTGAAATCCGTGTTTCATATTCAATGCGAGCAGTATCCTGCTGGTAGGATTGCAATGCATTTGCCGAGAGCGCCCCAAAAAGCAGTGTCGCAAGAGCACATAAATTTACACCTGTCTTTAAAAGCATAATTTTTACCGATTTTTTACTACTCACCTTAACTTAGAAGAGTAAATTTTGGAAATGAAATTTCGATTTGCGTGCTTAGTACTTATCCTTATAAGGTATCTGACTGTAATAATTGCATTTGATTTCATTCAGTATTGTTATGGATGGATAATATGGAACTAAGATACTTTATTTTATGCTGATTATGATAAGCTTTTGAAGAGTATTACAATATTTTGTAAAAAGCCTATTTGAAATAAGCTTATTCTTCATTGGCAATCTATTATAATCATAGGAACAAACACAAGTACACAAGCAGCTATCACACTGATTATACGACAACTACAAACCCATCCTTAATAAATAAACTTCCTATTAATACGGAGTATCTGTATTGAAATTATTTGAGATTAAATTAGAGCTACAAACAGCCTGAAAGCCATTTATCTAAAGTGAACGTTAGTTCATACTGTGATTTCTTGTGTATATGTAATAGCGGTAACAATTATAAACCGATGAATTAGTACCTTAATTAAGGTACGCAAATAAACTCTGCTAAACACATTCTCAAAGTCTAACTTTTATAAAAGCGTTGTAGGTTTACTTCTTTGGGTAAAATATGATTTCCTTTCATTAAAGTCCAAAGCATCTGTTTCGCAAAATAAGGCGCCAGCATCACACCTTTTGTTCCCAGGCCATTAAACACAAAAACGTGTTCATGCTGCGGGTTCTTTCCCAAAACCGGCCGCCGGTCGATAACGGTTGGCCGCACACCTGCCCAGTGTTGTTCAATCGAAAAATCAACATGAATAAGGTCTTTTAAACGATCGACAATTGAGTTTTTACCTTCCTCTGTTGGAATATCCGTCAGGTCTTTCCACTCGTATGTTGATCCGACTTTAAAACGATGATCGCCGATTGGCAACACAAATACACGCCGGTTAATGATATATTCTTCCGAAAGATCGGGCGCATAAATCTGCAACACCTCTCCTTTTGCGGGTTGCAAACGAATAAAATCAAACAGCGGGTGGGTTTTTAAATAATGTCCCTCACAAAACACAATTTTATTGAACTGAATATTCTGAAAAACACGATTTTCAAAATCGTCTTCTTGAACAGAAAAATCAGCTTCTATCAACAATTCCTTCTGCTGAAAATATCGTTTGGCAGCATCAAGGAAAAGACCCGTTTTTAAATATCCTGATCCTTTTACAATTCCATAAGCGTTAGATTTGAAAACGTGGTCAACCGGACTGCTTTCACAAATCTCGTTAATAAACGGCGCAAACCTTTCGTCGGTTTTTCGTTCCTGCCACAGTGCTGTTTCCTGCTCCGACAGCGGTTTTATCATGGGCAAATCGAAATAAAAACGTTCTCTCAGTAATTCTTCCAAAACTCGATAACGTTTTTTCATTACCGGCAACAGCTCGTCAACCATCCAGCTTTTTGTCATACGTTTAAAAACCAGCGGATTTACCATACCTGCCGCCACACGCGTTGCCGTACTTTTTTTTGGATTGTTAACGATACGAACACTCACACCTGCCAAATGCAATTCAAAAGCCAGCAATGTTCCGGCCAGGCCCTGCCCAACAATCAATACTTCAATCTTTTTCATTTTATCGAGAGCTTTTTGGCAGCTTCATTAACATCTTCAACCGGCAAGTTGCAGGTACCGTTTTTACATACATAAATCAAATCACGGGATTGATCGAACCGGTCTTTTAACAATGCAACTTCACTCTCTTGCTCGTTAAATGCCCAAAGCACATGCGGATAAAAACCTTTTTGTAATTTATCAATCAACAAGCGAGAATTGATTCCACAAACCGCCACCTCAAAATAAGGTGCCGTTAATTTCAAAAGCAGTGTTCCCCAGTTGGCATAGGCCATGGGGTAATTGGTAAAATGCGACGTAATGTATTGCAACATCTTTTTTGCCGTTTCCAGAAACTCTGGTTTTCCATGGATTAAATACAGACGATGCAGATTGTTGGCCATTACCGAATTGGCTGCCGGAATTACATTGTCTTCTTTCTGGAAATGATTTGTTATTACCGCGTCGGCATTAAAACGGTTGAAATAAAAAAGTCGTTTTTCTTCATCATAAAAATGGGCAAAAACATAATCCACCAATTTATCGGCCAGTGCTAACCACTTTTCATCACCTGAGACCTCATAAAGTGCAAGAAACGCCTCAATCAACAAGGCATAATCTTCCAGAAATGCATCGATGGATGTAAAGTCATTTTTCCAACTATGGTAAAGTTGACCATCCTCTCTTATCAGGTTATTTTCGATGAAGTCAGCATTTTTAATTGCCAGACTCAAAAACTCTTCGTTTCCAAAAGCTTTGTAAGCATCGGTCAACCCTTTTTGCATCAGTGCATTCCACGATGTAAGTGTTTTGTCATCCAACCCGGGACGCACACGTTTGCTTCGTGCTTTTAACAAAGCGTATTTCCATTTTCCAACTTTTACCTCGAGCTGATTTAAACTCAATCCATGCTTTTCGGCAAATGCTTCATTTGAACGATCCCGAAGGAGTATGTAATTATTGTGCTCCCAAAATCCTTTACCATTTACATTGAAATAGTCGGCAAACAAATCATACTCTTCTTCTAAAACTTCAAACAGTTCATCTTTTCGCCACACATAAAACTTTCCTTCTACGCCTTCGCTATCGGCATCCAACGACGAATAAAAAGCACCGCTTTCGTCCATCAGCTCACGTTCTGAAAAAGCAATGGTTTCGTAAACAACGGTTTTAAATTCCTCATTTTTAAACTGCTGAAATGCCTTTGAATACACGCTTATCAACTGCCCGTTATCGTACAACATTTTCTCGAAATGCGGAACTTTCCACTTTTCATCCACCGAATAGCGAGCAAAACCACCACCCACCTGGTCGTAAATACCACCGCGGGCCATTTTCAGCAAGGAGGTTTCAACAAAACGCAGAACCTCTTCATCCGAATTCATAAAACCATAGTAAAGCAAGAAATCGAGATTTACCGGCATTGGGAATTTCGGAGCGCCGGTTCTTCCGCCCTCCTTGTAATCGAAATATTTTTTCCAGCCGTTAACGCCGTTTTTTAACAATTCGGGGCCGAATGTTTCTGCCGTTTCTACTTCGGGCATTAACGAAACCTGATGAATTCCCTGCTGCAGGCGGGTTGCAAATTCTTCCGCCTTATTTTGTTTTCCCTTGTAGAAAGCAGCAATCGTTTTCAGGTTCTCAACCCAGGTTTCTTTCGGGAAATAGGTTCCGCCCCAAATTGGCCGTCCATCGGGCAAAGCAATTACATTTAAAGGCCAGCCGCCCTGCTGCCCCATCAACTGAACCGCACTCATGTAATAATGGTCCACATCGGGGCGCTCTTCGCGATCGACCTTGATGCAAACGAAGTTTTCGTTCATCACGGCAGCCACCTTTTCATCCTCAAAACTTTCGTGCTCCATTACATGGCACCAGTGGCAGGCAGCATAGCCAATACTTACCAAAATCAATTTGTCTTCGGCTTTTGCCTTTTCAATTAGTTCCTCGCTCCAGACCTGCCAGTTTACAGGATTGTGGGCATGTTGTAAAAGATATGGCGATGTAGCATCTATTAGCGCATTTGTATGTGGCATAATCAAAATAAATGTTTTTAAACAAACTGTTTTCAGCCTGATTCTGTTCCGAAATGATTGTTTTTCAGAAGAACAATAAAACAGGAAATTAGTTTCGGACATTTTGTTTTTTGGCTCCCATCTCATGACAATACGGTGTGTACACAAATATTTTAGAGGTCCTGCTTTACAATCGACTTTTAATATGCGGCGCAAGGTAGGGTTGTATTTCAAAAACCGGAAGCAGTTGCGCCTTTGTCATTTTTCTCTTCTATCCCCGGGGCTGTGCTCCCTGCGGGTGCTTCCCCCGGGCTATTGATTACGCACCCTTGGTGCTTAAAGCCCCGAAGCGGGCGACAGGCAATAGCCCGGTGCGAGTGGCTGAGTTTACGAAGACACAAAGCGCCGGGTAAAAGATCGATAAAAAATCGTTCGGCGTCTAAAATATTAGAATTGGTCAGCTTGTTCCGAACGAAAAATCGTTGCAGAATCATTTGAAAATGGGAATATTAAAGTTGTGTAAACACCGCTTTCGCATGACAAAGGTCATTTTGACTTTTAATACGACAACTATTTTTGCAGGTACAAATCCACCTAAGAAATTAGGACACAACATCAAACAAAAAATAAAAATCCCGGACTGGACGCCGGGATTTTTTTATAGCTTAAATTTCTTCTGATGTCTTTTTAATGAAATTAACGTCCTCCACAAAAGATTTCACGCAGATTACGCTAATTATCGCAGATTTTAGATAAAACATCAGTTTCTCATCTGCTTAATTCCGCGTAATCTGCGAGCAAATAAAATTGAAAGGAATTCGGATAATTGCGTCCTAAATGCAGTTTACTTCACGTTCCAATGTCACGCCAAACTTCTCTTCCACCGATTTACAAACCGCTTCAGAAAGTTCGTAGATAGCTTTGCCGGTGGCTTTGCCGTAATTTACCAGCACCAAAGCCTGTTGTTCGTGCACACCGGCTTCGCCCATTCGTTTGCCTTTCCAGCCGACCTGTTCGATAAGCCAGCCGGCAGCCAGTTTAATTTTGCCTTCCCCTCCAGGATAAACAGGAATTTCAGGGTATTTCGATTTTATTTGCTCAGCCAAAGCGACTTCCACCACCGGGTTTTTAAAAAAACTACCGGCGTTTCCGAACTCTTTTACATCGGGTAATTTTGAGGAGCGGATTTCAATAACCGCCTCACGAACGTTGTGAAGATTTACCTCTCCTTTTTCGTTTACCCGTTCTTCGAGCTGTCCGTAGCCAAGATTAAACTCGGGGAATTTATCCAAACGAAAAATTACTGAAGTGATGATAAAACGGTTTTTCAGGTAATTTTTAAAAATACTGTTGCGGTATTGAAACAGACATTCGGCGGCGTTAAATTCTGCGGCACAGCCTTTTTCCAGGTCGAATCCTTTCACTTTTTCAACTAAACGGCAAACTTCCTGTCCGTAAGCTCCGATATTTTGTACCGGTGCAGCACCCACTTTTCCGGGTATCAACGAAAGGTTTTCGGCTCCCCCAAGGCCTCTGTTTACTGCAAATTCAACAAACTCATCCCAAACTTCGCCGGCTCCAACTTCAAACCATTCATGATTGCGATCTTCCCAAACCGGGTTTATTCCGGGCACATTCGGATGAATTACCAAACCATCAAAATCATTCATAAACAAAATATTGCTGCCCTCTCCCAAAACGATCAACTTCTCCTCTTTCCAGCTTTTGTTGGAATTCAGAAAAACCTGCAGGTCTTCCAGTTCGGTAAATTCGAAATAATATTTTGCTTTGGCGTCGATGCCAAATGTATTGTGTGCCTTTAGCGAATGATTTTCAGAAAAGCGGATCATAGAATAAATTTTGCGCAAAGATAAAAGCTCCGTTGATTAATGAGGAAGGATTGAGAAACAATATTTAAAGATTGAATGGAGATCGATAAAGATTGAATAAGATTGAGTCCACATCAAGAATCTTCCGACTTCCATCTTCCCGCTTCCTACTTTTTCTATCTTTACAACAAATTCATTTCATTCACTTGAAGCGCAAAAAACAAATAATTGTTTCTGTTACCAACGACCTGGTTGCCGATAACCGGGTGCATAAGGTTTGTACCTCGCTGGAAGAAATGGGATTCGGGGTTTTACTTGTAGGTAGAAAATTAAAAAACAGTCAGCCAATTAATCGCAGCTATCTGACTCACCGCATGCGTTTGTGTTTTACAAAAGGTGCCTTTTTTTATACTGAATACAATTTCCGCTTACTCCTGTTTTTACTTTTCCGAAAAGCCGATGTTTTGCTGGCTAACGATTTGGATACGCTGACGGCCAATTACTTTGCGTCAAAAATCAAACGAGTTCCAGTGGTTTACGATAGCCACGAGTATTTTACCGAAGTTCCGGAATTAATTGATCGCCCGCGAGTAAAGCAATTTTGGGAGTGGCTGGAAAGTAGAATGCTGCCAAATTTAAAACACTGCTACACGGTTTGTGATTCTATTGCTGCAGTTTACCATGAAAAATACGGAGCATCATTTAAAGTAGTTCGAAATATTCCTGTTTCAAAAAACAGGCTTCAGCTTATCGAAAATGAAAATCAGCCTAAGATCATTCTTTACCAGGGCGCTGTAAACATTGGCCGCGGACTGGAACAAGCGATAAAAGCCATGCATTTTATTGAAGGCGCACAACTAGTAATTGCCGGCGATGGCGACATAAAACAACAACTGGAAGAATTGGTGCGCACCGAAAAACTGGAAAACAAAGTACGTTTTACCGGCCGCCTTTCCATTGATGAACTGGCCGAACTTACACCCACTGCCGATTTGGGATTATCGATTGAAGAAGATTTGGGACTGAATTATCGTTTTGCACTGCCCAATAAATTGTTCGATTACATCGGTGCCGGAGTTCCCGTATTGGTTAGCGATTTGCCGGAAATGAAAGCGATTGTTGAAAAATACGATATTGGTGCTATCTGCAATTCACACGATCATAAAAATCTGGCAAATGCGGTTAATGAGGCTTTGAATAATTCAGACAAAATAAAAACCTGGAAAACCAACCTGATTCAGACTTCACAAGAACTTACCTGGGAAAATGAAGCGGAAGTTTTAAAAGGTATTTTTGCTGAGTTTCTGTAAGATTTAATGTGAATATTTCCTGACTAGTTCATTCTGGTTTCTTGTAACGTCATGCTGAACTCGTTTCAGCATTTCTTTTTCAGTATCTCCTTTCGAAAGCCCCTGAAACAAGTTCAGGGTGACGTTTCATCAACTCTGATTAAGTGAAAGACAAATTACACATTTTTCTCCAGCAGATTTTCAAACTCTATTTCCTCTGTGTTTTTTGCCGAATCGTTTAATTTCCCATTAACACAAACCCATGTTCGAGCAGGCTTTTTGGCAATTGCAGCATAATCGTGCGTAGCCATCAAAATGGTTTTTCCGTCGTTATTCAACTGGATAAACAAGTCAAGAATATCTTCCGAAGTCTCGGGATCCAGGTTGCCGGTAGGCTCGTCGGCCAAAATAATATCAGCATAATTTAAAATGGCACGGGCAATAACCACACGCTGCTGCTCGCCACCACTTAACTGGTGCGGCATTTTTTCTTTTTTGTGCAACATGCCAACCCGCTCGAGCACTTCATCAACCCGGTTTTCAATTTCCAGCTTGTTCTTCCATCCGGTGGCTTTTAACACAAAAGCCAGATTGGCATACACATTCCGGTCGGTAAGCAAACGAAAATCCTGAAAAACAACGCCAAGCCGTCTTCTCAAATACGGGATATTTCGTTTTTTTAGTCCAACCAAATCAAAATCCAACACACTCCCAAAGCCAAATTCCAAAGGTAATTCCGCATTCAACATTTTTATCAGACTGGTTTTTCCGGTTCCAACTTTTCCAACCACATAAATAAATTCGCCTTCCTTCACCTCTACATCAACACCCGACAGCACCAGGTTATCGTATTGGTAAATACTGGCATCCAGCAACTTTATAACTGTTTTTTTGTCCATAAAAAATGTGTTGCAACTAAAATAGTTCGAAATTTCTTACCCACATATATAATAAAGGAAAGAAATAAACAGTTTTTTGTTAAGAATTACAAGCATTAACGGCAGTTTAGCAAGTCGGGAATAGCTATTTTAGTTGGTCAATTGTAAAAAGTAAGCCAGCAAATGGTTTGAAACAATTAATTCATTCAAAACAAAGCGAATAAGCATGAGAACAATACAAATTTTGTTATCTCTTTTTATCATTATTGGTTCTTTTCAGCAAGCCGGCGCGCAGGAAACGGCTTATTTCGATGATGTGAGAAAGGATATCGACATCGCAAAAGAACTTTACGACAAGGGAAAATACGTTTCAACTTACCGGCAATTCGAGAAAATTCAGGAACGTGTCGAGCCTAAATCGGAATTGTATTCTGAAGCCGAATATTACAAAGCAGTTTCGGCACTTCACTCCGGGTACCGCTCGGGCGACGAGCTGATCCGTACTTTTGTTGAAAACTATCCTGACAGTCCGTACATGAACAGCGCACAATTCAACCTGGGGAAAAACCAGTTTGAAAAGCGACAATATTCGCTGGCTGTTCGCACTTTTGCAAAAGTAGATAGAAGCGACCTGGCGGAAAACGAGCGCATTGAATTGCAGTATCAGAATGGATTTGCAAACCTCGAGGAAGGAAATACCGATGTTGCCTACCGCGAGTTTATGGCCATCCGAAATACCAACAATTTGTACAGCAAACCTGCCACTTATTACTGTGCACATATTTTGTATTTAAGAGAAGATTACGACGCCTCGATTGAAGCTTTTAGGGCACTAAACAACGATCCTTCTTATTCGCCGGTAATTCCGCTGTATGTTAGCCACATATACTACAAACAAAAGAAATACAACGAGGTGGTAAACTACACCACAACCATTATCGACGATGTGCAGGAAGAACACCAAACCGAACTGGCCAAGATTGTTGGCGATTCGTATTTTCATTTAGGTCAGTACGAAAATGCCATTCCTTACCTCGAGAGATATTTTGAAACATCGGGGACAAAAACCCGCGAAGAAAATTACATCCTCGGTTTTTGCTACTATCACACCAACAAATTCGCCGAAGCCGCCCAATTACTGCAAAAAGCAGCTATCGGCAACGATGAAATGACCCAAAACGCTTACTATCATCTGGCCGATTGTTTTATCAAACTCAACGACAAAGAGAAAGCAAAAACAGCTTACAATGCAGCTTCGGAATTTGATTTTAATGCAGACATTAAAGAAGATGCTCTGTTTAGTTACGCCAAATTAACCTACGAGCTTTCGTACTCTCCTTTTAACGAAACCATTAACGCTTTCGACCGCTACATTGCTGAATATCCAAACTCGCCAAAAAACGCTGAAGCCTACGAAATTCTGGTCGAAGTTTATATGGTGACCAAAAACTACAAAGACGCAATTGAATCGATTGAGAAAATACAAAACAAAACGCCCCACATTTTAGAAGCCTACCAGCGCGTAACATTTTATCGCGGTCTGGAGTTGTTCAATAACCTGATGTACAACCAGGCGATCGAGAATTTCGATCTGTCGCTGGCCAACGGAAACTACAACAAGGAAATAAAAGCGCGGGCACTTTACTGGAAATCGGAGGCCTTGTACCGCGTGGGCGATTACGATAATTCAATCACATCGTACAACCAATTCGCACGCAGTTCTTCTTCCGCCAGTGATGCTGAAGTATTAAATGCCCATTACAACATGGGTTACGCTTATTTGAAAACCGATAATAAAGAAGCGGCGCAACAACATTTCCAACAGTATGTGCAGAAAATGCAGGGCAAACGAACACCAAAAATTGCTGATGCCTACAATCGAATTGGCGATTATTATTTCCTGAATACAAATTATGCGCAAGCCATCGATAGTTACGAACGTGCCTACAACATAAAAATGCTGGAAGCCGATTATGCCCTGTTGCAAATTGCTTTTTGCCAGGGGCTTCAGCGTAATCAACAAGACAAGATTAACAACCTAAACCTGTTATTACGCGAGTTTCCGGAGTCGGATTATTACGACGACGCTTTATATGAACTGGGGCGCGCGAACGAACGACTGGGTAACAATTTCGAGGCCGTTCGCCAGTACCGGGAAATTGTTGAAAACCATCCAAACAGCAACTACTACCGTAATGCGCTGTTGCAACTGGGTTTGGTTAATTACAACAACGGCGACTTTAACAAAGCCCTTAACCAGTACAAAGAAGTAGCCGAAAACTACAAAGGAACACCCGAGGCCAATTCTGCACTTCAGGGGATTAAAAACTGTTATGTGGAACTGAACGATGTGGATGCTTATTTTGCGTACGTGAAACAATTGGGTGGCGATGTCAACATTAGCGCATCGGAACAAGACCAACTTACCTACTCGGCTGCAGAACGTGTTTATATGGCCGGAAACGAGGATGCCAACGTACAACTTCAGCAGTACCTGAATCAATATCCAAACGGAGCTTACGCAACCAATGCGCATTTCTATCTGGCAGAAATAAAATACAAAGAAGGCAACTACGGAGAAGCCAATTCACACTATTCGTTTATAGCCAATCAACCCGATAATATTTTTACCGAACAGGCGCTTGCACGCGCATCGGAGTTGACCTACAACGCCGGCGACTACGATACCGCACTCGATCTGTTTAACCGTCTGGAAGAAAAATCAACCGGTAAATGGAATTCGCTTCGTGCAAACACCGGACAAATGCGCTGCCAGTTGATCAATCAAAATTACCAGGCAGTAATTGTGGCTGCCGAAAAAGTAAATAAATCGGATGTAGCCAACGAAGCACTGAAAAAAGAAACCGATTATGCCATTGGAAAATCGAATTACGAACTGGGCAATTTAAGTTCAGCAATCAGCCCTTTACGCGACGTGGCAAAAGACACCAAACTGGAACAAGGCGCCGAAGCCAAATACCTGCTGGCCGAAATTTATTACCGCGACAATAACAGGGCAAAAGCCGAGGACGAAATTGTTGATTTCATCGACAAAGGCACACCATACACCTATTGGCTGGGTAAATCCTTTTTGTTGCTGGCCAGCATTTACGAAGATGGTGGCGACCAGTTTCAGGCAAAACATACATTGAAAAGCCTGGCTGAAAACTATAACGACGACAACGACGGAATAAAAGCCGAAGCACAGCAACGCCTTGATGTAATTCTGGCAAAAGAGGCGCAGCAACAGCAAAATGCAGTCGATAGTTCGTTCCAAATGGAAATTAAACAAAACTAAAAATGCACAACATGTTCAAAACAGCACGATATATTTTTACACTACTTTTACTTGGCACTGCCGTATTTTCACAGGCCCAACAAGATACCACGCTTACCAAGGAAGTTGAGGTAACCAAAGCATACAAACCAACCATTTCGGATGCCAACAAACTAAACAGCATGCCGACAATTGATGAAACGGAGCATCAGAAACCAACCTTTAACTACAACATTAACAGTAAGCCGGTTTTTAGCACCTTTTCGGTGAATCCGTTAAAAGCAGCCATCGTTGAAACTTCGAAGAAGGAAGACAACGGCTACGGCTTGGTTCGTGCCGGACTGGGAACAACTTTCCGCCCTTACGGCGAGGTTTTCTTTAATAATCAAAACTCCAGGAATTCGTTGTTTGGAATTCACTCCATGCACCTGTCGTCGTTTGACGATATTAAACTTGAGGGAGGCGACAAAGTGGATGCACCGTTTATGAAGAACGAGGTTGATCTGTTTGTAAAACACACGTTTCAGGACAATGTGCTTTCAGTGAATCTGGACTTTAAACACGATGCATTTAACTATTACGGCTATCCTTTAATGGCCATTCCTGATCCACTGCTGGAAGACGGCCAAACCATAAATTATTTCGATACCAAACAGTCGTTTGCAAAAGGCGGTATCAATATTGGTTTGAAAAACCCGACTGCTGAATACGATGATGCAACTATTGGATTTGATTTTTCCTACCATTATTTTGGTACCAAAACCGATCAGCGCGAGCATTACGCCAACTTTGTGCTGGATGTACAACAACCAATGGTTACCGGCGTTGGACTGCTTGAAGGTGGCGTTTTATACACACAGGCCAGCGACATTTTCCTGCAAACCGACTCAACCACCGGCAAACGTTCGCAAATAATTATACACGCTAAACCGGCCTGGTTTGTTGGCAACGAAACCGCAAACATTACGCTGGGCGTAAATACTTTTTTCGCCATAGTTTCAGATAAGGATACCGAAGCTAAAATCTCTCCAAACGTACGTGCCAACTGGGCACCGGTTCCGGAGTTAATAAATCTGTACGCCGGAATTGACGGCGACTACATCAGCAATCATTATTCAAAAATAGCTTACGAAAATCCATTTGTCGATCCGGAGCACGATGTAATGAATTCGTTCCAAAAGTTCCGCTTTTATGGCGGTTTCGATGGTAAGTTCTCGAAAAAGACCAACTTTAAAATTTCAGCAGAATATGCCATGATCGATAATCAGCCGTTTTACTATTTAAGCTATGCACCAATTGGAGAATCGTTAGCCTATCCGGTGCAACTTGTTATGGACAACACTTTTAAGCCGTTGTACGACAACATGAATCGATTGAAGTTAAATGCCGAAGTATTTCACGCCTCGTCAGACAAAGTTGATTTAACTGCATCGGTAAATTACTACAGTTACAAACTCGACGAGCAGGAAGAAGCCTGGAACCTTCCGCAATGGGATGCGAACTTAAATATTGGCTACAAAGTAAACGACCAACTTAGTTTGTCGGCCGATATATTTTTAATGGGAGAAAGAAAAGCGTTATTGATTGAACAACCGGCAACAGACATTCCAGAAGACCTTCCTATTAGAAGATCGAATAGCCTTGACACCGCTTTCGATCTAAACGTAAAAGGAAACTACCAGATAACTAATCAATTTTCGGTGTTTGCACAGCTCAACAATTTTGGTTTTCAAAAATATCAACGCTGGTTCGGGTACCCGGTACAAAGCTTTAATATGCTGGCCGGTATAAGTTATTCGTTCTAATTGGCATTAATCAATCAATTCGGTAAAAGGGAGGCGTCAGCTTCCCTTTTTTCGTGGAAAAATCAGAGTACAAATTACCGTATTTCCAACATGATTTTCTCCAAAATAAAAACCGGCTGCTTCATGCTCATTTTGAGGTTAATATCTTGTTAAAAAATAAGGTCTTTTAACACAGTAAAAGCAGCGGTTTTCTGCCCATTTTTTATATATTTGTGACGTGATTATCAGATCACTTTTAGAACGAGATAAAAGCTTGAAAATCAACTAGTTTTCTTCGAAAGGTTTTAAAGAATTTTTTGCGAGGGAAACTATTTTATTTTAGAGGATTTAATTTTAACAAAGAGAGATGAGCGAAATTGAAAAAAATGGAGTCCAAAGCAACGGCAATGGAAACTACGGAGCAGATAGTATCCAGGTGCTTGAAGGTTTGGAAGCAGTAAGAAAAAGGCCGTCGATGTACATTGGCGACACCAACGAAAAAGGGTTACACCACCTGGTTTACGAGGTGGTCGATAACTCGATCGACGAGGCGCTGGCCGGTTACTGTAACAACATCGAAGTTATCATTCATGAAAATAATTCCATCACGGTAAAAGATGATGGACGCGGTATTCCCACCGAAAGACATTCAAAAGAAAATAAATCGGCGCTGGAGGTTGTAATGACCGTTTTGCACGCCGGTGGTAAATTCGATAAAGATTCGTACAAAGTTTCGGGTGGTCTGCACGGTGTAGGTGTATCGTGTGTTAACGCACTTTCTACTTACCTGAAAGCTGAAGTGCACCGCGACGGAAAAATTTATGTACAGGAATATGCCAAGGGAAAACCACAAGGCGATGTTCAAATTATTGGAAAGACCGACAAAACAGGAACCTTTGTAACTTTTGTGCCGGACAACAGCATTTTCCTAACTACCGAATACAAGTACGAAATTCTGGCAGCACGTTTGCGCGAGCTGGCTTTTCTGAATGCAGGAATAAAACTTCGAATTATAGACGAACGTGTTATTGAAGAAGATGGTTCTTTCAAATCAGAAAATTACTTCTCGGAAGCAGGGTTAAAAGAATTTGTTGAATACCTTGACGGTACCCGTGAAAAACTGATTGAGGAAGTAGTACACATTACCACCGAGAAAAATAATATTCCGGTAGAAATTGCACTACAGTACAACACTTCATTCTCTGAAAATATTCACTCGTACGTTAACAATATTAATACGATTGAAGGAGGAACGCATTTAACCGGTTTTAGACGTGGTTTAACACGTACCTTGAAAAACTATGCCGACCAAAGCGGAATGCTCCAAAAACTGAAATTTGACATCAGTGGAGACGATTTCCGCGAAGGATTAACTGCAATTATTTCGGTAAAAGTTCAGGAGCCTCAGTTCGAAGGTCAGACAAAAACTAAATTAGGTAACTCCGAGGTTAGTTTATCAGTTGACCAGGCAACCAGCGAAGCCCTGCAAAACTACCTGGAAGAAAATCCGAAGGCAGCCAAGCAGATTGTGCAAAAAGTAATTTTGGCAGCTCAGGCGCGTCACGCGGCGCGTAAAGCCCGCGAAATGGTACAACGTAAAAACGCACTTTCAGGTGGTGGTTTGCCGGGTAAGTTGAGCGACTGCTCGGAAAAAGATCCTGCACAATGCGAAGTATTCCTTGTCGAGGGAGACTCGGCAGGTGGTACCGCCAAACAAGGCCGCGACCGCAGAACACAAGCCATTCTTCCGTTGCGTGGTAAAATCCTGAACGTGGAAAAAGCCATGCAGCACAAGATCTTCGAAAACGAAGAGATCAAAAATATTTTTACCGCTTTAGGAGTTACCATTGGTACCGAAGAAGATTCGAAAGCGTTAAACATGGAAAAATTAAGGTATCACAAGATTGTGATTATGACCGATGCCGACGTGGACGGTAGCCACATTGCAACACTTATTATGACTTTCTTTTTCCGTTATATGAACGACCTGATTAAAAAAGGTCACCTTTATATTGCAGCTCCACCACTTTACCTGATAAAAAAAGGAAAGAGAGAAGCATATGCATGGTCAGACAAACAACGTCTGCAACTCATTGATGAATGGGCCGATGGTAACGAAAGTGCCGTTCACACGCAGCGTTACAAAGGTTTGGGAGAGATGAATGCCGAGCAGCTTTGGTCAACTACCATGAATCCTGAGCAACGTACACTGCAACAGGTAACGATTGAAAATGCTGCCGAAGCTGACCATATTTTCTCCATGCTTATGGGCGATGATGTACCACCGCGTCGTAAGTTTATTGAAGACCACGCTACCTACGCAAATATTGATGCGTAAATAAGATTTGAGATTTCAGCAATGAGTAGTACTACACAGCTACTTACACGCTAAAATTTCATTCACGATATTTAGAAAACCGGGCA
This sequence comes from Draconibacterium orientale, assembly GCF_900111425.1. NCBI lineage: Bacteria > Pseudomonadati > Bacteroidota > Bacteroidia > Marinilabiliales > Prolixibacteraceae > Draconibacterium > Draconibacterium orientale. The sequence goes on from NZ_FOHT01000011.1 coordinate 103,033, forward strand.
ATGCCCGGTTTTCTTTTCTCAGTACTAATTACTCACTACTTATATCTAAAATTAAATGAACATCTGTGTTTTCTGCTCATCGAGCAATGCCATAAACGATAAATACTTTGAGGCCGCACAAAACCTGGGCGAGTTAATTGGCAAAGGCGGCCATAACCTTATTAATGGAGGTGCCAATGTTGGACTGATGGAGGCAGCTACCATTGCTGCCAGCAAAGCAGGTGCAAAAACGGTAGGTATTATTCCCGAACGAATGATTGGCAGGTCGCTGGCCTCCAATAACTCGCACGAAGTAATAATTACCACCGATATGATGGAGCGAAAAGCACAAATGCGCGATATGTCGGATGCTTTCATTGCATTGCCGGGCGGCTTCGGTACACTCGAAGAAATACTGGAAGTTATTACACTTCGGCAACTCTCCTACCACCACAAACCAATTGTTTTTGTAAACACAAATAATTTTTTCGACCACCTTTTTAAACAATTTGAGCTCTCGTATGTCGAATTATTTGCAAAAGATATTTACCGACAATTATATTTTGTGGCAGAAACGCCTGAAGAAGCGATGAAATACATCGAAAATTACGAGGAAGTAGAGCTCGATTCGAAATGGTTTAAGGTCCCCGAAAAATAATTGTCAGTAGCTGTAATTATTAATGCGATAAATTGTCGTATTGTTTGCAAGTTCTGTCAAGCCATACTGACATAGTTACAGTTGACACCGATTTTATTTTCACTTTTTAACACAAGCGGTAATTGGGTGTTAAATTATGCAAAATAGCGGCAATCACCGGCAGGCAAGCAAAACAGTGGCAATAAATTTGCGTTCTTATATCCCATAGAAAACAAGAACGTTTAAAAATTTTTAAGTTATGAAAAGAGTAGGAAGAATTTCGCTGACATTTTTACTTGTTATAGCAGGTGCATTTGTAGGAGTTTGGGCTTACAGCACTTTTTTCGACAAGCCACAAGTTGTAACCGTAAAAGAAGAACAAGCAGCACGATTTGTTGATTACCCCGCCGACAGTGAACAACAGTTACCCGATTTAACTTTTGCCGCCGAAAAATCAATTCATTCGGTAGTTCATATTGCCACCAAATCAGTTCGTACAGGCCAATGGTCGAGCGGTAATCCGTTTTTAGATGAATTTTTTGGCTTGCAACGACAACAGCCTCAAGTACGTCAAGGATTTGGATCCGGCGTAATTATGTCGGAAGACGGATACATAATTACCAATAACCACGTTATTGAAGATGCACAGGATATTAAAGTTATTTTGAACGACAAACGCGAGTTTGAAGCCCGTTTGGTTGGTACCGATCCATCAACCGATATCGCCCTGTTAAAAGTAGATGCTGAAGATTTGCCTTATTTAACTTATGGTAATTCTGATAATTTAAAACTTGGCGAATGGGTTTTGGCCGTTGGTAACCCGTTTAACCTTACATCAACAGTAACCGCAGGTATTATTAGCTCGCAGGGACGAAACCTGGGAATCAACCAGGATCAGTACCGAATCGAGTCGTTTATTCAAACCGATGCGGCAGTAAACCCCGGAAACAGCGGAGGAGCATTGGTTAATCAGCAAGGTAATTTGGTTGGAATTAACACTGCAATTGCCTCGCGTACCGGGTCATACACCGGATATTCTTTTGCGGTGCCTGTTTCTATTGTAAAAAAAGTTGTTGAAGACTTAAAAGAATTCGGAGAGGTACAACGTGCATTACTCGGTGTAAACATTGGCGATGTTAACGCAGAAATTGCTGAAGAACTGAACCTTGACAAGGTGGAAGGTGTTTATATAGGTGGAGTCGTTGAGAACGGAGCTGCCAACGAAGCCGGCATAAAAGAGGAAGATGTAATCATCAGCGTTGATGGAGATAAAGTAAAAACAGCAGCCGAGCTACAGGAAAAAGTTAGTCAGTACCGTCCGGGCGACAATGTTGATATTGTTGTAATTAGAGACAATGAAAAGAAACAATTTACCGTTACCTTGCGTAACAAACATGGCGACACCGAAATAGTACGCGACAATATAACCGTACTGGGTGCCGAGTTTGAAACAGTGAGTAACAATGTTAAACAGGATTTGGGAATCAGAAACGGCATCATGATTACCAATCTTGAGAAAGGAAAACTTAAAGATGCTGGTCTCGAAAAAGGGTTTATTATTACCTCGGTAAACAAAAAACCTATTTACGAAGTATCAGATTTTAAGAGAGAAGTTGGAAATGCGAGAGGAGGAATTCTGGTTGAAGGTGTTTATCCCAATGGGGAATCAGCATACTATGTTTTTGGCGTTGAACGTTAACATTCAACCAACATAACCTTTAACTTTGTATTAATTACAAGATACGATGAGCTTTCTCCTTTATCATTAGATATTAATGTTCTATATTTGCACGATTTTTTAAGGATTATATATGAGACAACTAAAGATCACCAAGTCAATCACTAACCGTGAAAGTGCCTCTTTAGATAAGTATTTGCAGGAAATTGGTAAAGAAGAGCTGATTACTGTAGAGGAGGAAGTGGAGTTAGCACAGCGGATTAAAAAAGGCGATCAGGCGGCTTTGGAGAAATTAACAAGAGCAAACCTTCGATTTGTTGTATCGGTGGCAAAGCAGTACCAAAACCAGGGACTTAGCTTACCCGATTTAATTAACGAAGGAAACCTTGGTTTGATTAAAGCAGCCGAAAAATTCGACGAAACCCGCGGTTTTAAGTTCATTTCTTACGCAGTATGGTGGATTCGCCAATCAATTCTTCAAGCGCTTGCTGAGCAGTCGCGTATCGTTCGTTTGCCTCTGAACCAGGTAGGTTCGCTGAATAAGATCAATAAGGCTTATTCGAAATTTGAGCAAGAACACGAACGTAAACCGTCGCCTGAAGAGTTAGCCGAAACACTGGAGCTGCCTGCTGATAAGGTTGCTGATACGTTAAGAGTATCGGGAAGACATGTATCGGTTGATGCACCATTTGTTGATGGTGAAGACAACAGTCTGTTGGATGTACTGGTGAACAACGATTCGCCAAATGCCGACAAAAGCCTTATCAACGAATCTTTGGCTAGAGAAATTTTCCGCGCATTAGCTACTTTGACTGAGCGAGAAAGTGACATCATTAAACTGTTTTTTGGCATAGGGTGCCAGGAAATGACATTAGAGGAAATCGGTGAACGATTTGGATTAACCCGCGAAAGGGTAAGGCAGATAAAAGAAAAGGCTATCAGACGATTAAGACATACATCGCGTAGCAAATTATTAAAATCATATCTGGGCTAAGAAGAAAAAAGAAAGGTTGTCATTACAAAATGGCAACCTTTTTTATTTTAGAATTTAGTCAATCGACATTTCAATAAAATCAGGCTTATCCCCCTCATCGCTTTTTGTTACGTCTTCCTCTTCCCCATTCTTACTATTCGTACTTTTGCTTGCAATTAAAGCCCACGCCATAATTAAACTGGTGGCAATAATAACAACAAACAATACTGCGCCTTCAAATTTTTCGGCCCGTAACGATTCGGGTATGGCAAAGAATAACAGTACTGTAATTAATCCTTTTGGCGCTATAAAGGTTTGCGGCAGCGTATCTTTTCGTTCGATTACGTAAAATAAGCCAAAACGAAAAATATAAGTAACTGCCAGAAATATAACACTGATCAGCCAAACTTTCCAGCTAAATAACGATGCCAGCGGCAAGGTCATCCCAAAAACAACGAAGAAAAAAGTACGCACCAAAAAGGCGGTTTCTGAAGTAATCATTTTAAACTGATCGAAAAGTCCATCTATTTTTGCGTCGTTCAACCACTCCCGTAGTCTTCCGAAAAGCAAAACTTTATAATTACGCAGCAATAAGCCGAACATTAAAATAATTATCAATGATGATAAGTGAAACATTTTCCCCACGGCATACAGTAAAACCAGTACCGCCAGAAACAAGAAGAATTTTGCGTCGCCTTTTATATTTTGAATGATATACAGCAAACCATAACACAGTGCCACCGAAATTACCAACGTAAGCACAATATTACTTCCGATGGCAAAACTAAGCTGACGCATCCCTTCAACATTCAGGTTTTCCACAATCATGTAAAATACCATAATGCCCAAAATATCGGAGAAAGTACTTTCGTAAATTAAAAACTCCCGCTTGTATTTTGTAAGGTTGGCAACACTTGGAATAATGATTGCACTACTCATTATTGACAGCGGCAACGCGTAAACCAATGCCGGCAAAAAATTAATTTCGGGAATAAAAAACTGAATAAGAAATGCGATAGAAACGGCTGTTAATCCGAGCGATAACGAAGCGATGGTAAACGATTTCCATATAAGTGGCCAGTTCTCTTTCTTCAACTCCAGATCAAGAGCGGCTTCCAGCACAATCATTATCAACCCAACAATTCCTAACACTTCGAGTGCCCAGAAATAATCGGGCTCCATTTCAAAGTAGGTCATTAACTGCTGCACTCCAACCCCCAGTAATATTAAAATTAACACGCTGGGCACGTTGGTTTTCCGCGAAAACATATTTGTGAAAAAGGAAAATATTATGATGACACAAAGGCCAATCAAAAAGAGGTATGCACTCATAGAGAAAACTTTGTTTTAAGATACACAAACAGTTGGATAATGCAATTGTTTTTATGAAAAACAGAGGCTCTTATCTTTCAGTTAGAAACACTTCATACTCAGTAAATACTGATGGTGTAGATTCAAAAATTATATTCCCATGAAAGTAAATTCCTAATCAATACTTCCAATATCGCGCATGCTGTTAAAAACTTCCGACCATATAGCATTCGACACATTTACTTTTTTTATACTGCTAAATCGATTCATGGATATTTTTAAATTTTTCAGTAGCGTTTATACTCTATTCTTAATGAACCGTTTTAAATGCGTTATATGTTCTTTTGCCATAAATTGCAATTACCACAAAGCAGATAAAAGGCAAAATAAACGAAAAGTTAACCGCCGGAAGCGGTCCGATAGTCCCCTGGTCGATAATTAACCCCTGCAGTGGCGGCATTAAAGCTCCGCCCACAATTGCCATTACCAAACCAGCGGCACCAAGCGTTGCATCATCGCCAACGTCTTCCAGCGCAATTCCGTATATGGTTGGAAACATTAGCGACATAAAGGCCGACGTAGCCACCAGCAAATACAATCCCATCATTCCCTGAATTAAAACTACGCCAGCCGTTGTACACATTCCTCCTATGGCAAAAAGCAATAACATATAACGGGCGTTCAGGTACTTCATTAAAAAGGTACTTATAAATCGGCTTGCTATAAAAATTGCCATGGCAACAATATTGAAATTCTGAGCCTGAGCTTTTGGAATACCCAGATTATCGGCATACTGAATAATGAAAGTCCAGCACATTATTTGTGCACCCACGTAGAACACCTGTGCAATTACACCTTCCCTATATATTTTATTCCGGAATAACCGTTTTGCCGAATGCCACGGATGAATTTCATGATCTGCACTTTCGCGTTTCGGCATTTTTGAAACAGCTATAATTATTAGCATTACAATTACAAAAAAACCCAGAATTACATACGGATTGCGAATTACAGCAAGATCGTTTGTACGAATAGCTGCTTTTTCGGCTGCGTTTAAAGTATCGAAGATCAGGTTTCCGGCAGCATCCCGCTTATCCGATTCTAACGACGACAGAATTAGTTTTGAAGCCACAAACATTCCCAAAATCGATCCCATTGGATTAAACGATTGTGCCAGGTTTAAACGACGCGTTGCTGTTGCCGGATCACCCATCGATAGAATATATGGATTGGCTGTGGTTTCCAGAAAAGCCAAACCAAAAGTAAGAATGTAAAGCGACATCAGGAAGAATCCAAAAATTTCGTACTGCGCAGCCGGAAAGAATAACAAGGCACCAATAGCATACAAAGCAAGGCCAATAATAATTCCGGTTTTATAAGAATATCGTTTTATAATTAACGCCGCCGGAATGGCCATAGTAGCATATCCGCCATAAAATGCAAACTGCACCATAGCAGCTTTTGCATTGGAAATTTCCATTACCGTTTGAAATGCGGCCACCATCGGGTTGGTCAAATCATTGGCAAATCCCCAAAGGGCAAATAAACTGGTTATAAGTATAAACGGAACAAGAATTTTCTTGTCCACAACAATTGCTTTAGTTTTATTCATTGGTTTAATAGTTTTACTAAAATATTGGTAGTTAGTACAGTTTTAGCAAACTGCCCGGTAAGATTACAGAAACCGAGCTTTTATAGATACTCTGACTTATTATTAGCTTTAAGTTGTTCAACAATTTTTTTTATATCCTCGGCATTATCGCGTTTGCATACCAAGGTTGTATTTCCGTCGCGTACAACAATTACATCGTCGAGCCCAACCACAGCAACCAAACCTTCGTCGGTTGACACATAGGAGTTTTTAGCATCTAAAAATATGGCCTCACCCATTCCGGCATTGCCATTTTCATCCTTTTTATCGGTTTGATATACCGATTCCCAGCTTCCCAGATCATTCCAATCGAAATTTCCTTCAACCAGGTAAATATTTTTGGCGTGCTCCATAATGCCGTAATCAACCGAAATACTTTCAACTGCGCGGTAAATGGTATCTAGCGTCTCCGGATAGGAAGGATTGCCCAAATCAGCCTGAATTTTACGCAAATCGGCATACAAGTCCGGGGCAAACTCTTCAACCGCTTTCAGGAAAACCGATACTTTGAAAACAAATAATCCGCTGTTCCAGTAAAAACCGCCTTGTTTCAGGTAACCGGCAGCAGTGGCTTCATCCGGCTTTTCCACAAAACGTTTCACTTTAAACTGCTTTATTTTTTCGTTGCCGGTAATGTCTTCGGCGGTTTGTACATAACCGTACCCCGTTGCCGGATAGGTTGGCGTAATTCCAAGCGTAACAATACCATCACGCTCGCTGGCAATTTTAGCGGCAGCCAAAACAGTATCTTTAAACAACGTATTATTGGTAATTAAATGATCGGAAGGTGAAACAACCATCACGCCATCCGGATTTTCGCGCTCGGCATACATCGCTGCCAAACCAATACAGGGCAAGGTATTTCTGCCAATCGGCTCGTAAATCAGGTTTTCTTTAGGCAGCATCGGAGTTTGCTCTTCCAGCACTTTTGCCTGCGTTGCACTTGATACAATGTAGATATTTTCTTTTTTAGTGAAGGTTGCAAATCGTTCAATGGTGTCCTGAAGAAGCGATTTGTCGCCAAAAATATTCAGGTACTGTTTTGGTTTTACCGTTTTACTGCGTGGCCAGAATCGTGTTCCCGAGCCTCCCGCCATGATTAGGGTGTACAAATCTTTCATATAGTTTTATTTGTAGTTTGCCAAATTACCGGATAAAATAAGCCAAATCAGTTTGCGGGTATTGACGCATACTCCGACTCCTTTTATGCTCCGATTTTTTTTGATTTGCAATGTAATAAATTGCCCCGATAAGCCACGGCAAGATGGAGGTTTTAATTTCAGAAAATTTTCACGGATTTGTGATGACTGTTTATTTTCTAGTTAATGGTTAAAACCCTGCAATTTTATTGTAGCTACTTTAGTTTCTATAACTTTCTATTATAAAAGGAAGTAGATTTGAGTACAGAGATTTGAGTATTGAGACTGATTTTAGTTTTTCTCTCTACTCATTACTCAATACTCATGTCTGCTTTGTCAATTATTCTTCTTTGAATTTCATTCAATCTTAAACCTATGTACTTCCAGTGCATAGTGGTTTATTTTATCACCGGATTGTATTCTCTTGCCTCAATTTCGCCATTGGCAACACGGAATGCGTTCATGGCCAAAGCTTCCAGTTCATCTTCACCAGGATAAACAAACACTTCTGAAATAAATGCTGTCCGATTTCGGATGTAGGTCTCTAGTTGTTTATCGTAAGCCAAACCTCCGGTTAATAATATTCCGTCAACTTTTCCTTCGAGTACAACAGCCATTTCACCAATCATTTTTGCCACCTGATAGAACAAAGCTTCCTGAACCAACTTTGCTTTTTCATCACCTTTTTCCACGCGTTTCTCCACTTCCAGTGCATCGTTTGTGCCCAGATACGCTACATAACCACCTTCGCCAACAACCATTCTGCGAATTTGCTCCTGCGATAATTTTCCGTTAAAACAGAGATCGATTAACTGACCAACCGGCAAAGTTCCCGATCGTTCGGGGCTAAAAGCTCCTTCCCCGTCGAGCCCATTGTTTACATCGACAACACGGCCGTTTTTATGCGCTCCTACAGAAATACCACCGCCCAGGTGAGCAATTATCAGCCGCATTTCGGTGTAGTTCTTTGCCATTTTTTTAGCATGAAAACGTGCTGTAGCTTTTTGGTTTAACGCATGAAAAATCGACTGCCGTTGAAACCTTGGATGGCCTGAAAATCGTGCCACCTCATCCATTTCATCGGTAACAACCGGATCGGCAATAAAAGCTTTGGCATTTGGAATCTGCAAAGCAATATAATCGGCCAGCATCCCGCCTAAATTACTGGCATGATGCCCCATTATACCTTCGCGCAAATGTTCGAGCATTAAATTATTTACCCGGTAAACGCCCGATTCCAAAGGATAAGTCAGCCCGCCCCGGCCGATGATGTATTTTATAGCATCTACTTCAATTCCTTCTTCAACCAAAGCCTCAATAATTAGCCCCTTTCGGAAAGCAAACTGATCGACAATATTCTTATAGCGGAGCAGTTGCTCAAGCGGATGGCGGATGGTTTTTGAAAAAACACATTCTTTTTCGTTATAAACAGCAAATTTTGTGGAGGTAGACCCCGGATTTATGGCAAGAACCTGATGCATAAAATAATTTAGATATTACTTCTCTGGTAACTTACAATTGATGCAAGTGCTACAGAATTCAACTTTGTTTTTCTACTATCGCCGCGTGATGATACCACTGCAGGCACTTTTGCTCCGGCAATTATTCCCGCCATTTCGGCTTTAGCCAGTTTCGAATTTGTTTTATAAAAAACGTTGGCCGCATCAATATTCGGGAACAGCAAACAATCGGCATCGCCGGCGACAGGCGAGGTAAAACCTTTTACTTCGGCCGACTCGGCGTTAATTGCCACATCGAGTGCCATTGGGCCGTCAACCAAACCTCCTTCGATTTGGCCGTGCTCCGACATTTTGGCTATTGTGGCGCCATCCATACACGACTGAATAGAGATAATGATTTGCTCGGTAGGTGCAATTACCGCAACTTTTGGTTGTTCTATACCCAGCGATTTTGCCGCACAAATGAGGTAATTGGTCATTAAAATCTTTTGTTTCAGATCGGGGTAAGGCAACACGGCCGCATCGCCAAAAACAAGCAGTTTATGGTAATTCGGATTGTGCATTACCGAAACATGGCTTAAAGTACCTTTTGCCGGAATAAGATTGTTCTCCTTTCGTAATAATGCACGCATGAACTTATCGGTGGATATCATTCCTTTCATCAAAACATCGGCTTTGTTTTCATGAATAAGTTCTACGGCTTTGTCGGTAGCCTCGTGGATTGATTTGGCATCATAGATCTGATAATCCGAGCTATCAATCCCCAGCTTTTTGCACGACTCTTCAATAATTGTTCTGTCGCCGGTTATTATAGGAATTACAAATCCCAGTTGAACAGCATCGTGCATGGCTTCCAGTGTGCTGGTATCTACACCGTTAACCGCCACAACACGTTTCGGAGGTTGATTTTTTACAACTTCCAGAAGTTCTGTAAAATTGTTTATACCCATTGTTTAGCAATTTTAGCCCGAAAATACAACGCCTGAAGTTCTCAAGCGATAACTTTTCTCAGCAATTTTTATGTTGTAAACCACCTCTAAAAATTTTAAACTTAGAATTAGTATTCAGCAATTTACAATTTGATATGAATATGAAATTATTTAGCCCTAAAAACTTGGCATTTTCTTTTTTCACTACTCCCAAAAATCTGTGCTTATTATTTTTTTCAATTCTACAGATTATGAACCAGACAAAATATATATGTGTTTAAACAGAGTGTATTCTTTTAAAAGTAGGGAAAATCCCGGTCTTAATCAAATGTAAATCAATGTTATTCAAACAATAATATGGTGTTTTACAATATATCAAAATCTTTCTGTCAAAAGAGATTTTATACTATTTTCAAACAATGTAATATTAAGTTGTTTATACATGTTCAACTTGATTTCAAATCGTCCATACTTCGCATATCCGATTTTCTTCGACCTATCATCCGAAGCAAATCTTCCTGCAAAAAGCAAAAACACATTTTTACCTGGGAAATACCGTGCACAAGGCATTTATTAAGGGCTCCTGCAATTGTTGCAGGGCCAACACAATACTCGATTCATTTTAGTAATTAACCAAAATATAGCTGCGATGGAAAATAAAATCACAAGTTTAGCCGAGTACTTTCAGAAGTACAAAGAAAGTGTGGCTGACCCCGATAATTTCTGGGGAAAAATAGCTGAAAGCCATTATTGGCGAAAAAAATGGGACCAGGTTATTGATTACAAATTTGAGGGGGATGGTGCCCCCGATGTAAATTGGTTTGTAAATGGCAAACTGAACATTACCGAGAATATTTTTGAGCGTAACATGTTTATGCGAAAAGACCAGGTTGCAATTATTTGGGAACCCAACGACCCAAAAGAACGGGAGATAAAACTGACCTATGGCGAGTTGTTTGAAAAAGTAAAACAATTTGCCAACGGATTAAAAAAGATCGGTGTTAAGAAAGGCGACCGCGTAGCACTGTATCTGCCCATGGTTCCCGAGCTGGCCATTGCCATGCTGGCCTGTGCCCGGATTGGCGCCATTCACTCCATTGTGTTTGCCGGATTTTCGGCAACCGCACTAGCCGACCGTATTAACGATGCCGAAGCCAAAGTGGTAATTACTTCCGACGGCGGATTCCGAGGAACAAAATCAATACCGCTAAAAAGTATTGCCGACGAAGCAGTGGAAAAATGTCCATCGGTAGAAACTACTGTTGTTTTAAAACGCACCGAAGAAGAAATTCAATGGACAGAAGGAAGAGATATCTGGTGGAACGATTTGATTGCCGATGTAGATTGCGAAAACCAGGCAGAAACAATGGATTCCGAAGATGTGCTGTTTATCCTTTATACATCGGGCTCAACCGGAAAACCAAAAGGAGTGGTACACACCACCGCCGGCTACATGGTTTATGCCGAATACACCTTTAAAAATGTATTTCAATACAACGATGGCGATATTTACTGGTGTACCGCCGATATTGGCTGGGTAACCGGGCACTCGTACATTGTTTATGGCCCGCTGTTAACCGGAGCTACTTCCGTTATGTTCGAAGGTGTTCCAACCTGGCCCGATGCAGGACGTTTCTGGGAAATCGTGGATAAATATAAAATCAACCAATTCTACACCGCTCCCACTGCAATTCGTGCATTGGTGGCACAAGGCGACGAGTGGGTAACTAAACACGATCTGAGCTCACTAAAAGTGCTGGGTACGGTTGGAGAACCCATCAACGAAGAAGCCTGGCGCTGGTACCACGACCTGATTGGAAAAGGCCGATGCCCCATTGTTGATACCTGGTGGCAAACCGAAACCGGAGGAATAATGATCACACCGCTGGCAGGCATTACACCAACAAAACCTTCATTGGCAACCTTACCGCTACCCGGAATTCAGCCGGTGTTGCTTGATCACGAAGGAAACGAACTGAAAGGCAACAGCGTTGAAGGAATTCTTTGCATTAAACATCCCTGGCCGGGCATGATACGCACCACCTGGGGCGATCATCAACGATGCTACCAAACTTACTTTGCATCCTTCCCCGGCTATTATCTGACCGGCGATGGTGCCAAACGCGACGAAGAAGGTTACTACCGCATTATTGGCCGTATCGACGATGTTATTAATGTTTCCGGCCACCGTATTGGTACTGCCGAAGTGGAAGATGCCATTAACCAGCACCCCAAAGTAGTTGAATCGGCTGTGGTTGGTTATCCGCACGAAATTAAAGGAGCCGGTATTTACGCTTACGTTATTTGCGAAGATATGACCGATGCTGAACTGGATAATATTGAAGCCGAAATAAAGGCTACTGTAAATAAGTTTATCGGACCGATTGCCAAACCCGATAAAATTCAGATCGTTAGCGGTCTTCCCAAAACAAGGTCGGGAAAAATTATGCGACGCATTTTGCGGAAAATCGGAGAAGGCGATGCGACCAACCTTGGCGACACCTCTACTTTACTTGATCCGGGCGTTGTTGAAGAAATTATCGACGGAGCAAAAGTTGAAGTAAAACGATAACTCTTAATAAAAACAGGCATCTTCTCACGAGGGTGTCTGTTTTGTTTCTCAACCTTCTTTATTTACTTAACAGGCAGCACTTCAATGCAATGTTCTTTCGCACAGCATTTATGCCTGTTTTCCTGTCCATAAAAACCAAAGAACTAAACAAAAATGAAAGGACTAAAAATTACTAACCGTTGGGCTGTAGTGGTTGGAGCAATACTTATACAATTAGCTTTGGGCGCTATTTATGCCTGGTCGGTATTTACCGCATTATTAACCGAACCCAACGGCGATTATGGCTTTTCGGCCACACAAACCGCCTGGGTATTTTCTGTTGGCCTGGCCACATTTGCCGTGGTAATGGTTTTTGCCGGAAAATGGCAAGCCAAATCAGGGCCTACAATCGTGGCATTAACCGGCGGCCTTGTTTTAGGTGCCGGATATATTTTAGGTGGATTATTTGGAAGTTCATTTCTGGCCCAACTGCTGTTTATTGGAGTACTCGGCGGAGCAGGAATCGGCCTCGCCTATGTGGTTCCCATTGCTGTTGGCGTAAAATGGTTCCCCGATAAAAAAGGACTAATAACCGGGTTGGCCGTAGCCGGTTTTGGTTTTGGCGCAACCATTTGGGTGAAGCTTGCAGGCTCGTGGTTTGGAGGCCTGTTAAACACCAGCAGCGCTTTTGGCTTGCCAGGCGTACAGAGTGTATTTGTTATTTATGGAATTGTATTCGCCATCATGGTTGTTTTGGGCTCGCTTGTAATGGTCAATCCGCCCGCTGGATACAAACCCGCAGGTTATGAACCACCGGTAAACCACACTGCCAAAACATCGGGTGGCGTTGAGTTTGACTCCAGCCACATGCTTCGTACTAAACAATTTTATGCCATTTGGGTGGTATTCATTTTTTCGGCACTTGCTGGTCTGATGGTAATTTACTGCATAAAACTATTTGGCATTGATGCTCTGGAATACAACGGAATTAAAAACGCCGGAGTAATAACCGGAACTGCAATGGCCTGGTACGCCATATTTAACGGATTAGGCCGAATTGTTTGGGGAATGATTTCCGATAAACTCGGACGAAAACGAGCCATATTTTTTATGACCCTATTTCAGGGGGTGATTATGCTGATGATCTACCACATTTTTATTCGCTTTGGCGTAACTTCCGGGTTTATTGCCAGTGCCTGTATAATTGGCTTCAACTTTGGCGGAAACTTTGCGCTATTTCCGGCCATTACAGCCGATTTTTTTGGAAATAACACCGTTGGCAAAAACTACGGCTGGATGTTTACAGCCTACGGTTTTGCAGGAATTGCAGGCCCTCAACTTGCCGGTCATTTTAAAGATTCGGCAACCGCATCATCCGGGCCAATCGTTTGGATGGCTCCTTTTATAATTGCCGGAGTTGCCTGTTTAATTGGCAGCGTTATTATTTTGCTTACTAAACCACCTAAATAGTGAACCAGAAAAAGCGTCGGCAAAAGACGCTTTTTTTATTTGCTATCACTGGTTTTTGCTGATGTATGCTATATAACACCGTATTTTCTTATTGTTTTACAGCATAGTTTATCACGACCTTTTATACACAAAAGCTGTAACTAACTAATTCAATTACCATTACATTTTTCGGCCAGGTAAAAGCCCGGTTCCTGAACATTTTCGAACTTGGTATTTTTTCATGAAATTTATAACGGATTTCAGTCAACTACTAAAATCAACAGAATACTGACACCCGATTTAAACCAAAAAACGAAGAAACATGGCCATAAAAAAACTCGATAGTATTTTCCGACCAAAACGAATTGCCCTAGTTGGCGTTTCAAATAATCCCGACAGTGTAGGCGGTATCACCCTTCGAAATTTAGTGGGAGGAGGTTTTAACGGCGTTGTATATCCGGTAAATCCGCGCCGCGAAGCCGTTTTTGGAATACCTTGCTACCCGGATGTAAAAAGCCTGCCGAAAACTCCGGACCTAGCCGTTATTATGACTGCAGCCGAGGCCGTACCTCAATTGGTGCAAGATTGTGGCGAGGCCGGAATTCACGGCGTAATCATCATGTCGGCCGGTTTTAAGGAAGCAGGAGAAGCAGGTAAAAAGCTGGAAGAGCAGGTAAAAGCTCAAAAAGCTAAATTCCCTGATATGCGAATCGTTGGCCCTAACTGTCTGGGCATTTTGGTGCCGGGACTAAATATGAATGTAAGTTTCGCTCAAACAATGCCCAAGAAAGGACACGTGGCATTTATTTCGCAATCGGGCGCGCTTTGTACTTCTGTTCTCGACTGGGCTTACGAGTCCAACATAGGATTTTCCAACTTTGTTTCAATTGGTAATTCCATGGACGTAAGTTTTGGCGATCTGATCGATTATTTTGGACAAGATCCAAACACAAAATCCATTGTGCTTTATGTTGAATCCATCGCAAATGCCCGCACCTTTATGTCGGCAGCAAGGGCTTTTTCGCGCGAAAAACCGATCATCGTATATAAATCAGGTCGTTACCCCGAATCAGCTGCAGCAGCCGCATCGCATACCGGGGCTATGGCTTCTGAAGATTCGGTTTACGATGCCGTATTCCGCAGAGCAGGTTTGGCAAGGGTTTTCGAATTTGGAAACATTTTCGATTTTACCGACCTGGTAGGCCGCAAACGTATTCCGAAAGGGAACCGGCTGGCAATTGTTACCAATGCCGGCGGACCTGGTGTAATGGCAACCGACTCGCTGCTATCAATGGGTGGAAGCCTGGTAAAACTGTCGGAAGAAACCATGCAGAAACTAAACGATTACCTGCCCTCATTTTGGTCGCATGGCAACCCGGTTGATGTACTGGGAGATGCTACACCCGAAAGATTTGCAAGAGCTGCCGAAATAGTTTTGGAAGATAAAGAGGTGGATTCCGTGTTGGTGCTGCTTACCCCGCAGGCTATGACTGATCCTACAGCCACGGCACAGGCCATTGCCACTATGTCGAAGAACACAACAAAATCGATTATGACATCGTGGTTGGGAGGAGCTGCCATGCACGAAGGTATTCACATCCTCAACCAAAATGGCATTTCGAATTACCCTGCTCCGGAACAGGCCATCCGTGCATTTATGACACTTTCTGATTATTCCGAAAATCAGCAAATCCTGTATGAAACGCCACGTGAGGTACCGGTTTCATTTCAGTACGACCGCAACGAACTTCGCCAGAAATACCTGACCCAGGTATTCCCAAAAGCCAAAGTACTGAATGAGGACGATTCGAAAATGCTGGTGAACGACTACGGTATCGACACCACGCACCCTACCCCTGCAACAACCGAAGATGAAGCCGTAAAAATTGCCGAAGAAAAAGGTTACCCTGTGGTGCTGAAAATTTATTCGCCTGATATTATCCATAAATCGGATGTTGGCGGTGTTGCCCTGAACATTGAAAACGAAGAAATGGTGCGGGCTACTTTCCGCAACATGGTAAAAACAGTCGCTGAAAAACGCCCCGAAGCCAGAATTGATGGTATTACCGTACAAAAAATGGTGGACACCAAAGACGGTATCGAACTAATTGTCGGGACAAAAAAAGACCCGGTATTCGGAACCGTAATGCTGGTTGGCATGGGCGGCACAACTGCTGAACTTTTTAAAGATCAGCGCCTGGAATTTCCGCCATTAAACGAACACCTGGCCCGCCAAATGCTGCGATCGCTAAAAATTTATCCGCTGCTGAAAGGCTGGCGCGGCGATGCACCTAAAAACATCGATAAACTGATTGAGGTACTCATTCGCATGTCGTACCTGGCGGCTGATTACCCCGAAATTGAAGAGCTGGACATCAATCCGCTTATTGTTACCCCAGAAGATGTAATTGCGCTTGATGCACGAATAGTCGTTGATGAAGAATTGCTGACAACTCCGGCAAAAGAATATTCGCACCTGATTATGCGCCCATACCCGGAAAGCCTGATAAAAGAAGCGACTTTACGCGATGGAACGCCAGTAACTCTGCGTCCCATCCGGCCTGAAGATGAGCCCATGTGGCTCGAACTGCTGGGAAGTTGCTCGAAAGAATCCATCTATCACCGCTTTCGTTACGACTTTTATTTTGATTCGCACGAGGTGGCTTCACAATTCTGCTTTATCGATTACGACCGCGAAATTGCCATTGTTGCCGAGCACGAAAAGGAAAATGGCAAAAATGAGCTTATCGGTGTTGGGCGGTTGATTGCCGACCCCGATGTGGAAATTATGGAATAT
This sequence comes from Draconibacterium orientale, assembly GCF_900111425.1. Taxonomy (NCBI): domain Bacteria; kingdom Pseudomonadati; phylum Bacteroidota; class Bacteroidia; order Marinilabiliales; family Prolixibacteraceae; genus Draconibacterium; species Draconibacterium orientale. The sequence goes on from NZ_FOHT01000011.1 coordinate 119,587, forward strand.
GCGGTGTTGATTACCGATAAGTGGCAGAAAAAGGAGCTTGGGTTTACATTGACCAGCTACTGCCTTGAAATTGCCAAATCGCGCGGAATTAAGAAGCTGGCAGCCGAAACCACACGCGATAATAAACCGATGATCTCTGTTTTCCGGAAACTGAATTTTAAAATCCGTTTTAACGAAGACACCACAGTAACGGTTAACAAAGACCTGGAGCAGGAATAAACCACTAAACACGAAAGTACATATATTTAGGTTTGAATATTTTTAAAAATGAACAAAGAATAGGATATGAGTAGAAAGTACTGAGTAGTGAGTAAAGAATGTAAACACGTATAAGTTTCTCAATACTCAAATCTCTGTACTCAAAACCAATACAAATGTTTATAGAAACTAAAGCAGCAGCAAGAATCCAGAATTTTCGGGAGCGCTGTTTTAATCATTAACAAGGAATAAAAACCTTTTACATTAAATATTGTTATCTCCCGGTAAACAGCAAGGTTTCCGGGAGTTTTAAAATTGTATGAGTTCTACTAAACTAACAAAATCACTGATCGATAAACTTTGGCAGGCTTCGTACCTTATCCGAAAGGCGAAATATGCCGTGGCATTTACCGGTGCGGGTATTTCTGTTGAGAGTGGAATTCCGCCGTTCCGGGGCGAAAATGGTCTGTGGAATGTTACCCACCCCATTTTTTTGGAAATTGAATATTTTCAGAAAAAGCCATTGCAGTCGTGGAAAAAAATAAAGGAAATATTTTACGACAGCCTGGGTGATGCCGAACCCAATATTGCGCATATTATGCTGGCAAAAATGGAAGAACGCAGTTTTGTTGAAACCGTTATCACGCAAAACATCGATCACCTTCACCAAAAAGCCGGCAGTAAGTATGTTTACGAATTGCACGGCACTTACAAGCAGTTAATTTGCACCGAATGCAGCTCGGAATACGACATGAGTTTTGCCGACCTGAATTACCTCCCTCCCACTTGTTTTGTTTGTAAAGGCATTTTAAAACCCGACATGGTTTTCTTTAACGAACCCATTCCTGCATTTGCAAAAAAACGTGCGTTCGAAGAAGCTGCTAAAGCCGATGTGCTGCTGATAATCGGTACCAATGCCGAGGTTTTACCGGCAGCCGAAATACCGGTTGTGGCTAAAAACAACGGGGCAAAAATCATCGAAATAAATATCAAACCCTCCCATTTCACCAACACCGTTACCGATATTTTCCTTCAGATGAAAGCCACCGAAGCCATGAGCGAACTGGGCCGTTTATTGTATCTTTAGATTATTCTTGTGGTTTTGAAAAATTATATCTACAATTAAAATCCATTTCAAATTAAGTTATATGAAAAAAATTGTACAACACACACTAACACTTATTTTTCTACTGGTTTTTGCAACCGGTGTTAAAGCAGAAAACGATTCGAGATTGCTGCGCTATCCCGACATCAATAACAACCTGGTGGCTTTTGTTTATGCCGGCGATATCTGGACGGTAAGCGCAAACGGCGGCGATGCCAAAAGGTTAACCTCACACGAAGGGATGGAGTTATTTCCAAAAATTTCTCCCGATGGAAAGCTGATTGCATTTTCGGCCGAATATTCAGGCTCCCGGCAGATTTATGTAATGCCTGCCGAAGGCGGAACACCCAAACAACTTACCTACTACAACCCGGTGGGAATGATGCCGCCACGAGGTGGTTTCGACAATGTGGTGCTCGACTGGACACCCGACAGTAAAAATATTCTGATTCGTGGAAACCGTACCATCTGGGGAGAACGAAACGGTAAATATTTCCTGGTAAATATCGACGGTGGACTGGAAAAAGCGCTGCAGATTGTAAACGGCGGATTTGCCACTTTTTCGCCTGATGCTACAAAATTGTGCTTCACTCCGGTTGACCGCGAATTCCGCTCGTGGAAAAGATACAAAGGTGGCCGCGCTACCGATCTTTGGATTTACGACCTGGAGAAAGATATTTCGGAGCAAATTACCGATTTTCCCGGCTCCGACCAATGGCCAACATGGTTTGGAAATGAGATATTCTTTGCGTCCGATCGCGATTTGAAATTTAACATTTACAGCTACAATACCGACTCCAAAGAAGTAAAACAAATCACCGATTTTGAGGATTTCGATGTAATGTGGCCATCGGGCGAAAACGGACAGCTGGTTTTCGAAAACGGCGGATACATTTATAAGACCAACCTGGAAAACGGAGAAACCACAAAACTCACCGTTAACCTGCATTTCGACAATCCCAACCTGCTGCCCTACTTTAAAAATGTAGCCGATAATATTCACAGCTACAGCATTTCGCCAACTGCAAAACGGGCTTTATTTGATGCCCGCGGCGATATTTTCTCGGTTCCGGCAGAAAAAGGAATTACCGAGAATTTAACCAACACTCAAGGCGTTCGCGAAATTTATCCGCAGTGGTCGCCAAACGGGAAATACATTTCGTACTATTCGGACGAAAGCGGCGAATACGAAATTTACCTGCTGGAAAATAAAGAAGGTGCCCAACCCGAGCAGATAACCAAAAACTCATCGGCATGGAAATACGACAGCCAGTGGTCGCCAAACAGCAAGTACATGGTTTATTCCGACCGCACGTTAAAACTGAAACTGCTGAACGTTGAAACAAAAAAAGAAGTTACAATCGACCACGCCGCACAGAGTGAGATTCGTTCGTATAATTTCTCGCCCGACTCGAAATGGGTAACCTACACAAAGGAAGCGGCGAACGGACAAACGGCAATTTGGGTGTACAACCTTGAAAACGAAAAAACCATCCAGCTCACCGACGATCGTTTTAACGATTACTCACCCGTTTTTTCAAGCGATGGAGAATACCTGTTCTTCCTGTCGAACCGCGACTTTAACCTCGATTTCTCCAGCTTCGAATTCAGCTATCTCTATAACAATGCCACACGCATTTATGCGATGATATTGAAAAATGACGGCGAAAATATTTTCAAATTCGAAAACGATGTGGAGCCGGTAAAATCGGATGCAGAAGAAACGAAAAACGGCAACAAGGAAGAAAAGAACGAAGATGTAGCAATTGATGTTGAAAACATTAATCAGCGCATTATTGCTCTTCCATTAAATTCGGGTAATTATGGAAACTTGCTGGCTGTTGAAAACGGCGTGATTTACATTAACGGTGGAAAATTACAGCGTTACAACTTAAAAGACAGGAAAGAAGAAACCATTGTGGAAGGAACCCGCCAGGCCATTATTTCGGCCGATGGAGAATCGATAATGTATCGTCCGGGAAGGGATTTTGCCATTGCCAAAATTAAACCCGGAATAAAATCGGGAGATGGAAAAATAAATCTCGACAATCTGGAAATGAAAATCGACCCGAAACAGGAATGGGAACAGATTTACAAAGACGGCTGGCGCATTTTCCGCGACTATTTCTATGTAAACAACCTGCATGGTGTAAAATGGGATGCCATAAAAGAAAACTATCAGCAATTGCTGCCCTATGTGGGGCACCGCGCCGATCTCGATTACCTTTTCCACGAAATTATTTCGGAGGCCAATGCCGGTCATGCTTATGCCAACTGGGGCGATTTTAAACAGGTAAAACGTGTTCAAGGTGGTCTTTTGGGAGCCGTTCTTACCGCCGACACCAAAGCCGGACGGTACAAAATTTCGCAAATTTACAAAGGCCAGAACTGGAACGAATCGCTGCGTTCGCCATTAACGGAACAGGGAATTGATGTAAACATAGGCGACTATATCATCAGCATAAACGGTACGAACATCACAACCAACGACAATCCGTACCTGGCTTTGGAAAACACCGCCGATAAACGAATTGAGATAAAAGTGAACGCCGAGCCAAAAGCCGAAGGCGCGCGCGCATCAATAGTAAAGCCCATTGCCAGCGAACAAAACCTGCGCTACTACAACTGGGTACTGGAAAGACGTGCCATGGTGGATAAACTTTCGGGCGGACGAATTGGCTATATCCACGTGCCCAACACGGCCGTAGAAGGAAACCGCGAATTGTTTAAAGGCATGTACGCCTACCACAACAAAGAGGCGCTGATTATTGACGACCGTTATAACGGTGGTGGATTTATTCCCGATGTAATGGCCGACCTGCTCGACCGGAAAACACTGAGTTACTGGCAGCGAAATGGCCTAACACCAATGAAAACGCCCGCCATTGCTCACGACGGACCAAAAGCAATGTTGATTAACGGTTATTCCTCATCGGGTGGCGATGCTTTCCCGTATTATTTCAAAAAGAAAGGACTGGGAACACTGATCGGCACAAGAACCTGGGGAGGTTTGGTTGGAATTTCGGGAAATGCCGAACTGGTTGATGGCGGTTACATCGCCGTTCCGCGCTTTGGTATTTTTAACGACCAAGGCGAATGGATTATCGAAGGCGTTGGTGTTTCGCCCGATATAAAAGTGGTTGACCGCCCCGAGCAACTGGCCAAAGGCGAAGATCCCGGAATAGAAAAAGCCGTTGAAGTTCTGCTACAGGAACTGCAGAAAAATCCGGTGAAAAAGGTGGAAGCACCGGCTCCTCCTGATCGCTCAGAGTGGAGAGAAGAATAGTAATTGAACACTGATGACGCGGATTTTACAGAAATTCGCCGAACAATAAAAAAAGCGCAAAACGGATTAAAACTGTATTGCGCTTTTTTGTTGAAAGTCGATCAACGAGAGACAGCTATTTTTCGTCCGAAAGTCCGGGCAATCAGTGATCCGCGAACGATGTCGGACGATTTCCTTTGGTCATTTCATCCCGATGCAACACAGTGGGTTAATCACATTCGACGCTTTCAGTGCTATCTTAACGTTGTACTTCTACTCATATCCCGAAGGGATAAAATTGGATTAACCTCGGGTGCAACCCGGGGGAGATATGAAAGGTTATCAAAGGCGCAATCAAAAAGCTATTCAAGGCACAATTGCTGTATGCGCCTTCTAATCCGACTATTTTTATGAAATGCTGTTGACGATCCACACTCTCATTCCTGTTTGTTATTCGCGGGAATCAGTTTTGTTTTTGAACAGCTCGTCTTCCTCTGATGCGGAAATCATTTAAATCCGCGTCATCAGCGTTCTGTTTTGTTAAAATTATATATTTGCCCTGCAAACTGTTTTTATACCAAAATGAAAAGATCTTACCTTTTAGTACTACTGCTCCCTCTGGTTTTATTTTCATGTTCATCGGGCAAAAAAGCGCTGCAACGTGGCGATTACTACCAGGCCATTTCAAAAGCTATTGAACGTTTAAAATCGAACCCAACCAACGACAAAGCTTTAAAAGTATTAAAAGAAGGTTACCCCATGGCCGTTGAGTGGTCGCAGGAAGAAATTGACCAGACCCTAACCACAAACGAGGCCTTTAAATGGGAACGCACCATTTCGGTTATGAAGCGCGTGAATGCCATGAGCGACCAGATAAGAAGCACTCCGGCAGCACGCAAACTATTTCCCGCTCCGAAAACATACACTTCGGAATTAACAATGGCCTACGAAAAAGCAGCCGAAGACCGCTACCAGGCCGGATTGCAGTTTATGGAACAGGAAACCCGCGAAAGTGCACGAACCGCCTACACCCATTTTGAAAGAGCCGACCAGTGGATTCCCGGGTATAAAGACAGCCATGAAAGGATGGCCATTGCTAAAGAACTGGCAACAGTTAATGTAGTGGTTGAGGCCGTAACAGTACACACAAAAGCCTACGAGCTTAGTTCCGGGTTCTTTTACAACCAGGTGTTTGAATATTTGAACAACCAATTCCCGTCGCATGGTTTTGTAAACTTTTTTTCGCCCAAACAGGCCGAAAATTTTGAGCTAAACCCCGACTTTGTGGTGCGCATGGAATTTTACGATTTTTCGGTGGGTAACCTGGTACGCAGCGAAAAAGAAGAAAGCCTTACAAAACGCGTAAAAGTACCGCTTACCGATACCACTTTTGTAAATAAAACCTACCGTGCCAAATTAAAAACGTATACCGACGAAGTAATTTCGGGTGGCCGCCTGAATTACCGCATTGTGGATTTTCAAAACGATAAATTGCTGCGCGACAACCTTATTCCAGGATCTTTTAACTGGGTAAACCAATATGCCATTTTTGCCGGCGACCAGGAAGCTTTAAGTGATAAACAATATGCACTTACCCAACAGAAAGCAGTTCCGCTGCCACCCCATCAGGATTTATTTATCGAGTTTACAAGGCCCATTTACAAACAACTTACAACCGAGCTGAATAGCTTTTTCAGGCGATATAGGTAAACCTGGGTTTCAACTGGCCGGATAAAATCAGTGCCGGGCACTGCTGGTGCGCGATTCTATCGCGTTCCGAAATAAACGAAAACCAAACGATGCAATCGTGCGGCAGCGGGGAGAATAAAGGCGACCAGGCAGAGGCAATATTCTTTTGGCTTATAAGGCCACATTCTACGCTGCCGGTTTAGTTCAAATATTGGTTGGTAAGTTCTCTTTCTGCAGTCGCGCAATCATTGCCCAAATAAGTATTGGTTCGGGATGAAATTCTGAAGAGCAAATCAGACCGGTTCTTTGGGCCAGTATTCTTCGAGACCCAATTTTTTAACCACTTCTGCAAAACGCGGATCGTTGTGCAGAAATTCAAAATCAGGGTGATTGATAATCAAATTAAAAAAGTGATAGTTCGGTCGCTTATAAGTGAGGTTTTGTTCCAGCCAGTAAACCGTTTGATCGGCATCCCCGAGAATGGCATACCACCAGGCCAGGTAAAAATAGTCGCCGTTCAATCCCTCTACCCGTATCGGATGATTTTTATTCAAATCAATCATCCAATTAAATAAACCGGGCATACCCTTTGCCATAAAAACAGCGTCTATTTCTAAGGTATCAACGGTATTATTTGAAAAGCGCGTAACAATATTCTTAAGCATGTCGCGAGCCTCCTCGTCCCGGTTCAGCTTTACGTAATTCAGGAAAAACAACCACAAATTACTGGCAAATGCGGGATTAAAACTGTGGGCCTCTTCCGTTACTACCAGCGATCGGTTATAATCCTTTTCGAAATACGCAATCCAGGCATCAAGATTTTTAACTACCCAGAAATACGGCTCCAGCTCCACGGCCCTGTTTACTTGGTGACGTGATTCGCTGACAGGCCCGGTAATCATTAAATACTGTGCATACCACTGCCTTGCCGTAGCAAAATTCGGATTTAATTCTATCGATTTCAGCAGAGTTTCACCGCCTTCGAATATATCACGTTGTGCCCACACCAAAAATGCTCCGAGAATAGCATAAGCTTCTGCACATTCAGGGTCAAGTTCAATTGCTTTTTTGCTGAACTCATAACTACGCATAAAACCATCGCACGACCGGATTATACCCCAGGCCGATAATTGCATACTGGCATTGGCAAGGCCGGCGTAAGCTTCGGCAAACGTTGAATCTTCGGCAATAGCCTTTTCGTAATAGGGAATGCTGTTTTTTACACCTTCGGCAGTAAAACCTGTTCGCTGTATACTGTTTGCCTGATGCAAAAGAAAACGGGCCTGCAGATAATAATCGTAGGCCTTTGCATTCCGGGTTTCAATCTTTTCAATATTGATGACTTCGGACTCGGAAAGTACCATTTATAACTTATTGGCCACCAGAAGAGCTACTTTCCCCTGAACATCGATAACATTATCGATTTGCCGGTCGTAATAATCCGACCACAAATGATCGTCATCTTTGGCATCGATCAACTGAACATTTATCCTTACTTTATCGGCGTATTTGCGTACACTACCCTCAAGAATATATCTTACTCCCAGCTGCTTTGCTATTTCCCGTACCGTTAGCTCTGAATTCTGCACGAGTTCGGAAGATGTGCGCGAAACTACACGCAACGAAGTAATCCAGTAAAGGTTATTCAGTATGTCTTCGGTAATACCGTCGGCGAAATACTGATTCGCATCATCATCACTCAAATTTTTGAACGGAAGAACCACTATCGACAATTCATTCTGCTCCGGGCCGTTCATCCGACTTACACCAAACCAGCCCCCTAAGAAGAGTACGATGAACACCAGTGCTGATAAAAATATGGTTCGGTATATTCGTTGCGTTTTTACAGGTTGCGACTCTGTGGTTTCAGCAATATCATTTTCAATACCAGCAGCCGGTTTTATTTTTCGCACTTCGCCGGGGGTACTTCCGAAAAGCTCATGAAAACAATGGCTGAAATAAGTCGGGCTTCCAAAACCTACCTCGTAAGCAACTTCCGAAATGGTTTTATTACTTTTCTGCAGCAGTTCTTTTGCGTTGTGTAAGCGAATATCGCGAATAAAACTACTTACCGATTTTCCGGTGGCCGCTTTTACCTTAAAATAAAGATTACTTCTGCTGATATTCATTTCGCGGGCCAGGTTACTCACACCAAAATTCTCGTTGTTTAGGTTGGCTTCAACTATGGAAGTCAAGCGGTTTAAAAAAAGCTGGTCTTGCTGAGAATTGGCATTCATTTTCTCGGCCTGTTGACTATCATTAATTTATATTGATTTACGAAATAATACAGACTTTGTTTGACTTAAAAAAATTGTTATGAATTGGCAGTCCGGCACCACTTTAGGTGTTTCCTGCGCCCTTTTTGCTTATTCCTGCGGCCTTTTTTTCAGTCCTGCGGCACTATTTCGTAATCCTGCGGCGCAGGGAAGCATAAAATTCATGCAGGGAGGGGTAAAATCGAGCAGGACGCCCAATTAGGTTGCAGGACGCCCAATAACCTAACAGGACGTTATTACAAGAAAGCAAAATAAAAAGCCCTCCGAAGCGGAAACAACGGAGGGCAAACTGTTGTGATTTTAGACCTATAGATTTTTTGTAACTGTAAAAAATTTCTTCTCTAGCGAAATCCGAAACTAATACCGCCATTATAACTTACATAATTGGCTTTACTGATGGAGCCAAACAGGCTAAAAAATGCCAACTTCAAGCGAAAGCCTGCATCAATTCCCATGTAATTATCTTTATAACTTAACGCTATCGGGTCTTCTTCCTCGGTCATGGCATTAAGCAATAATTCGTCGATGTTCGTAATATCCGTGCCCAACTTCGTCGGATCAGGCACCGGGTATTTTCCCAAAATATCAAATGAAGTTTTACTGGAATTACCGGTAACCGAGGCAAAAAATGTAATTACCGCAATCTTTTTCGAAACGATTAAGCCATACTTCATATTCTTGGTTGTAAATTCTCCTTTTTGATTCGGATCCTGTACATATCCTGCAGGATTTGGAACATCATCACCATAAACAGTATAGTCGAAATCAATTCCCGATTCGCCACTAATATTCGAATACGCCCCAAAAAGAGCCACATCCATAGGCAAATGCCTGATAACCGGCAACGATTCGCGGATATTATGCTTCAGGCCCAGGCCCCAGAGGCCGGCCTCTGCATCTTCGTTATCAATCTCAAATTCTACTTTTGGCACGTAACGTAGTATTACATCGGTATTGGGCAACAAACCGAATGTGGCCTGAATAACCGGAACCGGCACCACATCAACACCACTACCTCCGGGCGTAGAGAAATATTCCTCCGGCATGGTCTGACCATTTATCTGAGCATCATAATACAAACTTACCCCATCACCACTACCGGCAGCGGTAGATGCGATGCTCTGGCCCTCCCGTGCATACACATGTTGCAATCCCAGCTCATTTACATCAAAGGTTTTATCCGATCCGGGAACTTTAAACGCACTAACCGAAAAAGCCAGGTCGAATCCCCACAACTTATGTGTTTCGGCCGTAAAGTACCACGAATTATTCATGCCCACGCCAAGACCTTTCGCATAAGGCTCTACATAGGCATTAATCAACAGATTGGCATCATGTGTTCCAAAACGTAACATATCTGCCACATCCGATTGGGCATGAGAAAATTTAAGGCCTGCCAGGGTTATCAGTGCAACAAGAAAAAATTTTTTCATAACAATTACGATTTATTAATGAGTTTGTAAATCAAAATTTGATCCGATACATGCAAGTAAAGAAAAATATCGCGAAACCTTAATACCAACTTCTACTATAAAACACAGAATTTTACAAAATAGTATCAATGTGTCTTCTTTGGTAAAATAACTTTTTATGTATTTAGTATTCCTAAAAAATATTTTAAAGCCTGCCTGGCTTTATTTGGTTCATTTTCCTGATTGCAGAATTGGTGTGAAATTGTTGTTTCATCATTTTTGCTGAAATCAGAATCTTCCATTTCAATTAATAAGCCATTTTTCATTTTCCTTTATCTTTGAAAACATAAAAACCGAACGAAATGAAAGCAGCAGTTCTTACAAAATACAAGCAGGTTGAATGGAACGAGGTTGAAAATCCGGCTGAAAACATAAAAATCCTGCTTGATTTTAACACGACTGAATAAAAACTGCATCGGAAATTTTAACATACATGACGCGTAAAATTTGTATGACATATTATAAACTATTACTAAATTTGTGCTTTTCGAATGGCTATGACAACTACAAATAAATTCAACCAACTAAAAGCCCAACTACAGGGCGATCTTTTTTTCGATAACGTACAACGGGTGCTTTACTCAACCGATGCATCGCAGTACAAAGAAATGCCCCTGGCTGTTACCAAGCCCAAAAATAAGGACGACATTAAAAAGATCATCGCCTTTGCTCGCGAGAACAACACCAACATTATTCCCCGCGGAGCAGGTACTTCGCTGGCAGGGCAGGTTGTTGGAAACGGAATTGTTGTTGATGTTTCGAAATACATGAATAAAATTCTGGAGTTCAACAAAGACGAAAACTATGTTATTGTTGAACCCGGTGTTGTTTTGGCCGAGCTGAACCAGTTTTTGGCGCAACACGGTATGCAGTTTGGCCCCGAAACCTCTACTGCCAACCGCTGTGTTATTGGTGGAATGCTGGGAAATAATTCGTGTGGTTTGCACTCGTTGGTTTATGGCAGCGTGCGCGAACACATTTTGGAAATTGATGCGCTGCTAAGCGACGGTTCTGAAACCACATTCAAAGAATTAAACAAAGAAGAATTTCTGAATAAATTAAATGGCAATCCGAATCAACAGGAAAAAGCTATTTATTCGAATATTAACGATCTGCTTTCCGATGAAAAGAACAGGGAAGAAATTCGGAAAAATTTCCCTGAGCCCGAATTAACCCGCCGGAATATGGGTTATGCCATCGATGAATTAATGTATGCCGATCCGTTTACCGACGGTGGAGGAAAATTCAATTTCTGTAAATTGTTGGCCGGCTCTGAAGGAACTTTAGCCTTTTCAACCCGAATAAAGTTGAATGTAATTCCGTTGCCTCCAAAATACAAAGGATTGGTTTGTGCGCATTTCGAAACGCTGGAAGAATCGTTACACGCCAACCTGGTGGCGCTAAAATATAAACCAACGGCCATTGAATTAATGGACGACCCGGTAATGCAGGCAGCCAAACAAAACATTGAGCAGGCCAAAAACCGCTTTTTTGTGAAAGGCGACCCGGGCGCGATGCTGATGATCGAATTTTCGTTTAAAACTGAAAAAGAATTAACCGACACAGCTGCTGCTCTTGAAAAAGAATTAGAAGAAGCCGGTTTGGGCTATCATTATCCGCTGGTAACCGGCGCCGATAAAATAAAACGCGTGTGGTCGTTACGTACGGCCGGACTTGGGTTGCTGGCCAATATTCCGGGCGACAGAAAAGGCGTACCCGGAATTGAAGACACTGCTGTTCATCCGGAACATTTGCCCGACTACGTGGCTGATATAAAAGTTGTTCTGAAAAAACTGGAATTAGACAGTGTGTTTTACGCCCACATTGCCACCGGCGAAATTCACTTCCGTCCGCTAATCAACTTTAAAGATCCCAAAGATGTTGAGCTTTTTGACACCTTGATGAACGAAGTGGCTGCGCTGGTAAAAAAATACCGTGGTTCGATGAGTGGCGAACATGGCGACGGAAGAGCACGTGGAAAATTCATCCCGTTTATGCTGGGCGAACGCTGCTACGAAATGGTAAAATCGGTAAAAAAAGCCTGGGATCCGGATAACATTTTTAATCCCGGAAAAATTGTTGACACGCCACCAATTACCGAAAATCTGCGTGTAATTCCGGGCAAAGCCATTCCCGAAACCGATACCTACTTTGATTTCTCGAAAAATAAAGGCTATTTCCGTAGTATTGAAAAATGTAACGGATCGGGCGATTGCCGGAAAAGTGAAGTTATTGGCGGCACTCTATGCCCTACCTTTATGGCTACCCGCGACGAGGACAAAAGTACCCGCGGACGTGCCAATATCCTGCGCGAATTTCTGTACAACAACGATAAAAAGAACCTGTTCGACCATCAGGAAATATATGACATTTTAAGTCTGTGCATCTCATGCAAAGCCTGTAAAAGTGAGTGCCCCAGTAATGTAGATATGGCTAAATTAAAAGCCGAATTTCTGCAGAATTATTACGATTTACATGGCATTCCGTTGCGCTCGCGATTAATTGGTTACCTGCCACGTTTAAACAAACTGGCTATGGTTTTCCGCCCTGTTTCAAACTTTCTGATGCGCACATCGCTCTTAAAAAGCGCTATCGGGTTTTCAACGAAACGTACACTTCCGGCACTGTCGAAAATTACTTTAAACCGTTGGGTTGAAAACGGAGTTCCCACACCAGAGGCAGCAACAAAAGGCAAAATATATCTTTTTAACGATGAGTTTACCAATTACAACGAAAGCGATATTGGAATAAAGGCTATTCTATTGTTGACAAAATTGGGTTATGAGGTTAAAATTCCGCAAACCAAAGAAAGCGGACGAACCTTCCTTTCGAAAGGAATGGTACGGACTTCGAAAAAGGTGGCCACCCAAAATATAAACCTGTTAAAAGATATTATCACCGACGAAACGCCACTGGTTGGAATTGAACCTTCTGCTATTCTTGCTTTTCGCGATGAATACCCTGATTTGGTAGAAAAAGAGCTGCAACCGGCTGCTGAAAAGCTGGCGAAAAACGCCCTTCTTTTTGAAGAATTTATGGCTGCCGAAATTGAAAAAGGAAATATTACGGAAGCAGATTTTACTACCGAAGAACAACATATTTTACTGCACGGTCATTGCCAGCAAAAAGCCGTGGCATCAACCGAACCATCAAAAATAATGTTGTCGCTGCCTAAAAACTATTTTGTAAAAGAAATCCCTTCCGGTTGTTGTGGTATGGCCGGCTCGTTTGGTTACGAAAAAGAACATTACGAGCTCTCGATGCAAATTGGAGAGTTGGTGCTTTTTCCGGCGGTCCGAAAGGCTGAAGACGATTATATTATTTCGGCTCCGGGAACCTCATGCCGCCATCATATAAAAGACGGGACCAGCAAAAGTGCTTTGCATCCGGTGGAGGTGCTGTATGGGGCACTGCTTTGAAAAAGATAATATTCAATAGCCAATAATTTAGAATCTCCATAGCCATAGAACAGTTGAATATTGAGTATTCGTTATTGGATATTCCCTTGATGAAGAGTTTAAATGAGTATATTAGAGCTTGCTCCCTCCTCCTGCTTAGTCGTCGCAATAACACATAACTAGGTGGAATCAAGGCAGCGAACATTGTTTAATCAAATATTCGGAAAAATCTCAGTCTTCCACTGCCCCGTTAAACAGGTAACACATCATAAGGATGAGGAAATGAAGCGTTCAAAGCCTTCTTAACTCTTTCAATTAATCATAGCTTTAAAACTTAGGGAATTGATACCAAAAAGCGAGTTAAAAAATATGCTCAATAGCATATTTTACAATAATTATGATTAGCCGGAGATTTTAAGTCACAAATTCTCTTCTCGATTTTATACAAGTTCAAGGCTATTTCAGCCAGTAAAACCTAACTTTTTCACGATTCCTATCACATTTTTTCAAAATGGGACAGCACTATCTGTCAGCCAATTATAATATTTTTGAATATCCGTATTTAGTCATAGTCCAGTAATTCCAGCAATAACCAGCCTGTCAAAGAGTTTTTCTCCAAAATACCTCCGGTTTAGCTTGTAGA